>CANRLD010000046.1 GCA_947631375.1 uncultured Methylophaga sp.
CGCACGGCGCGAATACACTCCACGTAATGCGCGGCACCACCATCACGCAAATCATCCCGGTCAACTGAGGTAATGACCACGTAATTCAGCTTCATAGCGGCAATGGTTTTTGCCAGATTCTGAGGCTCATCCACATCCAGGGGATCAGGCCGACCATGCCCCACATCACAGAAAGGACAGCGACGAGTACAAATATTTCCCATGATCAAAAAGGTCGCTGTCCCATGGGAAAAGCACTCGCCAAGATTTGGACAGGAGGCTTCTTCACATACGGTGTGCAAGTTATGGTCGCGCAGCAGTTGTTTAATGCGTTGTACTTCCGGCGCGCCTTGCGATTTAGCGCGGATCCATTGCGGTTTACGCTTTGGTTCACTAGGGACAATTTTTATCGGGATACGTGCAACTTTTGAAGCGCCTTTCAGCGCTTTCACATCACGTTTAATCGTTTCAGCTGTATCGGTCATCGCTTGCCACCTTGTTGCATCTGCGACAGAAAAACAGACACAAACTGTTGCTTTACTGCCGCCATGTCGGTATTTACGCCTAATGTTCTCATATCCGTCATCTGCATTTCCGCATATCCACAGGGATTAATATCAGTAAACGGCTGCAGATCCATATCGACGTTTAAACTTATGCCATGATAACAGGCACCGCGTTTTACCCGTAAACCAAGTGAGGCAATCTTTTGTTGCTCAACGTAGACACCAGGCGCATCCTTTCTGGCACAGGCAACAATATTATGCAGCGCCAGCATCTCAATCTCGGTATTTTCTAGATAACTAATCATCGTGCGCACTCCAATATTGCGCCGCCGCAGATCAATTAACGGATAAACAATCAATTGTCCTGGACCGTGATAGGTAATCTGTCCACCACGATCCGTTTTTATGAGCGGAATATGGGTTTGTTTGAGCAAATGATGATCTTGCCCGTTCAAGCCTTGCGTGTATACCGGCAGATGTTCCAGCAACCAGAGTTCGTCTTCACTGTCGTCATTACGCTGCAAGGTAAACTGCTGCATCGCCTGCCAGACAGGCTGATAATCGCGCAGGCCAAGATCCTGTATGTTGATGGGCTCGCTTATCAAAGCACGTATTTTACCGCTGGATGTTTGCTGAGTCCTTGATAAATCGCATCCAGCTGTTTTTTACTGGTTGCCTCAATCACCACGGTGATTGAGGTGTATTTGCCGCCAGAACTCTGCTTGCTGGTGATTGCATCCTCAGCAATATCCCCTGCATGTTGACGGATGATCCCGGTGACGATCTCAACCAACTGGTGATGCGTTTCCCCCATGGCCTTTACTGGGTACTCGCAGGGAAATTCCAGTAATGTTTCCTGATGCTCCCTCTCACTCATCAAGCAACCTCCTGCTTATACTGCTGAAACAAGGTATCCATCTGCTGCCAGATCGCACCCGGTTTACCGGTACCGACAATCTCGCCGTCCAGCAAAGTCACCGGTACCACTTCTTTGGTTGAACTACTGATCCAGATTTCATCAGCGCCACGTAATGCAGAAACACTGATCGCCCTTTCATGCAACGGCATATCCGCTTTTGCAGCTAATTCAATCACCAAGTCACGGGTAATGCCCGGCAACACTTTTTCATCTTTTGGCGCGGTAAAAATCACACCGTCAATCACTGCATAGGCATTACTAGCCGATCCTTCGGTGAGAAATCCGTCACGAACCAGCAGGGCTTCCTGCGCACCTGCATCGTGTGCCAGTTGCTTCATCATGCTGTTGGCTAATAAGGTGATAGCCTTGATGTCACATCGCATCCAGCGAATATCAGCGGTGGTAATCGCTTTAATTCCCTCGATTTTCCAGCTTTCAGCAACAGGCTGTAGCGGATTACTCATCATATAAACGCTTGGCGCGGTGTCTGCCGGGAACAGATGATCACGCGGCGCGACACCACGGGTTACCTGCAAGTACAAGGATTGATCACCACCGTTATTGTGAGCGATCAATTTATTAATGATGTTGGTCCACGTTTCATTGGAAAAGGGATTGGTCATACGAACGCCATCAAGGCTGTTCTGCAAACGTTGCAAGTGACGATCCAGTAAAAACGCATTTCCAGCGTAAACCGGAATCACTTCATAGACACCGTCGCCGAGTAAATAACCACGGTCGAAAACCGATACCTGTGCTTTGTCAGCCGGCAGAAACTCACCATTAAGATAGACTATTGCCACAGCCCTCTACCCCCAAATAAGCATTAACAGACTATCGATTAGTCGGCGCCACCAGCTGCCCTTCTCGATATTTTCAATCGCTACCAGCTTATGCTGCGCAACGACCTCGTCACCCAGACGGATCTCCACGTCGCCTAATTCGGTACCTTTTGTAACCGGCGCAACGATAGGTTGCTGGATATTAGTGACCGCCTGCAACTCACCATAACGACCGCTCGGTACCGTAATTGATAAAGGTTGTGCCAAGCCAAGATTCAATTGATCTGTTTCACCTTTCCAGACTTTGCTCTGGGTAACCGCTTCATCTGCTGCATATAACTGGTGCGTTTCAAAAAAGCGGAAACCAAAGTTAAACATTTTCTGAATTTCCTGCGCCCGAGCATTTTCACTGGCTGTTCCCATAACCACTGCAATCAGCCGCATACCATCACGTTTGGCTGAGGCAGACAGGCAAAAGCCCGCTTCTTCCGTATGCCCTGTTTTCAAGCCATCGACGCTGTTATCACGCCATAACAGCTTATTGCGGTTATGTTGGGTGATCCCGTTATAAGTATATTCTTTTTCCGCATACCAGCTGTAATGATCAGGAAAGTCCCGAATCAAGGCGGCGGATAAAATCGCAATATCGTGCGCAGTAGTGTAATGCTCAGGGCCGGGCAAGCCTGTAGCATTTTCATAATTGGTATTCACCATGCCAAGCCGCTGGGCATACTGGTTCATCATCTGGGCAAACACTTCTTCACTGCCCGCTATATGCTCAGCCAAGGCAACGGCGGCATCATTACCAGACTGGACAATCATGCCGCGTAGCAGCGCTTCTACGGTTACTTTGGTGTTTACCTCAATAAAACTGCGCGAGCCAATCATCCGCCAGGCTTTTTCGCTTATCAGTACCTCATCATCCAGCGCGATATTGCCGTTATAGATCTCCTGTGAAACCACATAAGATGTCATCAGCTTTGTAATACTGGCAGGAGGTATACGCTGATCAGCATTCTCTGACATCAGAATCTGCCCACTATCGTAATCCTGCAGAATGTGTGCTGTTCCAGCAATGGAAGGTGCTGTCGGGTTTGGCGTAATCATGCCGGCTGATGCCAGCGCGGAAACACCAAACAACACACCTGCCAGACTCATTTTTAACATCTTAATCATTAGTTACTCTCAATATAAAAATACTTACTCGCTTACCAATCGGGTATCAGAAAAACCGAACCCCAGTAATCTGCTGGCAATCTGATCCCCATATTCAGCACTTTTTAACGGTCCGACTCTTACGCGATATAGCGGATTTTTTGCCTGCTCAACCTCTGATATATGAACACGATCTTCGATTTGCTGTTCAATCTGCTGCCTGATTTGCTCTGCGCGAGCCAGGCTGCTGAAAGCGCCGACCTGCAAAAATAACGTTCCCTGTTGAGCAACGGCAGAATTCATCACAACACGACTCACCGGCACGGCTCTCGCTGTAGTGTCAGCTGGTGCGGCAGCAGTATTACCCTGTGGATTAATGGCGCGCACTTCTACCTTGCCCGTCCCCTTATCAACAATGCCCAGTTTAGCGGCGGCACTATAGGATAAATCGATCAATCGATCATCATGAAACGGCCCTCGATCATTAATTTTCACCACTACTTTGCGACCATTATCCAGATTGGTGACTTCAGCATAACTGGGTAAAGGTAATGTTTTATGGGCTGCCGTCATGGCATACATATCGTATGGCTCACCACTGGAGGTACGTTTGCCATGAAACTTAGTGCCATACCAGGAGGCTGTGCCACGCTCAACATAGTTTTCGCCGCTGGTTAATGTGTAATAACGTCTACCAAAAACCTCATAAGACGCCGGGTTCCCGTATTTACTACGCGGCTCATAACGTGGCACCGCATCGGGGATTTTTGAGACATCCGGCTTTACTCTCGGCGCCGAATCCTGCTGCTCCACCACCGTGCTGCATGACCACAGTCCCATCAATACTCCCGCCAGAAAAAAGCCTCTAGCTACGCGATAGATCATTTTACTGACTCATAACCATCACGAATCGCGTTGGCCAGCTCAACCACTGCCATGGCATACATGCGACTGTGGTTATAACGGGTAATCGCATAAAAATTTTGTCGCCCCAGCCACAGTTCTTCGCCATCGGGCTGAGTGAGGCTGAACACGGTAATGCTGTCTTCTCCTTCAGGCAAAAGGGCTGTCGATAAACCTGATTTTTGCAGCTCTTGCCGACTGACAGACGGTTTAAGCCCACGATCTATCAGATCCTGTGGCAAATCTGTTCCCTGATAATCGGTTGGGTGCACAATACTTTCGCCCGGCTGCCAGCCATGACGGCTCAAATAATTGGCAATACTGCCAATCGCATCGACAGGATTATTCCAAATATCCCGGTGCCCATCGCCATCGAAATCAACCGCGTAAGCCAGATAACTACTTGGCATAAATTGCCCCAGCCCCATTGCGCCGGCGTAAGAACCGACAGGTTCCAATTGAGACATTTCCTCTTCGCGCGTCAGAATTAAAAAGTTCTTCAATTCCGAACGAAAAAAGGGACTGCGTGGTGGATAGCGAAATGCCAGTGTCGACAAGGCATCTATCACGCGATAACTGCCCATGTTGCCACCAAAACGGGTTTCAACGCCCAGGATTGCCAGAATAATCTCTGCCGGAACCCCTAGCTCATTTTCGGCTCTTTCCAGCGCTTGCGGGTGTTTTTTCCAATAACTGATACCGGCGTTAATACGTGCCTGATCCAGAAAAATCTGCCGGTACTCGTACCACGGCTTACTTTTTTCAGCAGGCCGGGATATTGCTTTCAGGATATTTTCCTTGACTTCAACCTGCGTAAACAGGCTTTCCAGTTCTGCCCTGTCAAAAGCATGTTCCGTAACCATTTCGTCAATAAACTTATCCAGTTCTGGTAACTCTGGATTAGCAAATGCCGGACTCAGCATCATGCCCAACAGGGAAATTACAATGTGTTTCTTCACGGTGACATCATCCTCCGATGAGTGTGTATGGACATCAGGATACCGAAGCCTGCCAGTAAGGTCACCATTGACGTGCCCCCGTAACTGATAAGCGGCAATGGCGCCCCGACGACGGGTAAAAGACCAATAACCATTCCAACATTAACAAAGACATAGACCAGAAAAGTAAGCGCAATACTGCCTGCCAGCAACTTCATATAAGTCGCCTGCGCCTGTGCGGCAATATACATTCCACGGGCAGTTACCAGCAGATAGAGCACTATTAGCGCAATCACGCCCACCAGACCAAACTCTTCTGCAATCACCGCAAAGACAAAATCTGTCGTTTGCTCGGGCAGAAATTGCAGATGCGATTGTGTGCCATGTAACCAACCACGACCGTGCAGACCACCGGAACCAATCGCAATCTTTGACTGGATAATATGGTATCCAGCTCCCAGAGGATCGGACTCCGGATTAAACAGCGTCATCACTCTGCGGCGCTGATAGTCATACATGAAGTACCATAAAACCGGCACGGCGGCGGCACATAGCGCAAGAAAACCGGTAATGACACGCCATGAAATTCCCGATAAAAAGATCACAATTAACCCGGAACTTCCTACCAGCAATGCCGTTCCCAAATCAGGCTGCTGACTAATCAAAAAGACGGGCGCAGCAATCAGTATCAACGCGACCAGCAAACGGGGGTAGGTCGGCGATAATGGGCGCTCAGCTAAATAAACGGCCACGACCAGTGGCACGGCCAGCTTCATGATTTCTGATGGTTGGAAACGGAAAAAACCTAAATCAAGCCAGCGCTGTGCACCTTTGCCGATGGTGCCAAACAACAAGACCACCAGCAGCAATAGCATACCAACAGCATAAACCCAGAAAGCAATATCTTTCAGTCGATCAGGATGTATCTGGGCAAGGAGAATCATAAAAATAGCAGCGATACCGATGCGTATCGCTTGGCGTATCAATATCGCAGTATCCTGGCCGCCACTACTGTACAAAACCAGCATGCTTAATATCGAAAAGATGATAATGCCGAGTAACAACCAACCATCCAGATGAGCACGTTGCAATAGTGAAGACCACTGCAATTTAGGTGCTTTTCGACGATCATGTAGGAAAGGACTCATCGCTCTTGGCGGATTGCGACGATCATTCATCAATGGATTCATCAGCCTCTTTCTCGGTCTCGATTCCAAAATATACGTCTATCAGTTTACGGGCGATAGGGGCAGCAACACCACTTCCGCTACCACCATTTTCCACAACAACGGCAATGGCTATTTCCGGATCTTCTGCCGGGGCAAATGCGACAAAAAGCGCATGATCATGCAGCTTTTTTGCCAGCGTTTCAGCATCATATTTTGCATCTTGAGCAATGCCAAATACTTGCGCCGTCCCGGTTTTTCCAGCAAATTTGAATGGCAGCCCCTCACCAGTATGTCTTGCTGTACCACGTCTGCCATGTATGACTTCCACCATGGACTCAATCACTGCCTGCCAGTTACGTGACTGTTGGATCGGCAAACTATCAGCCTGTTGTGCCCCAATCAATTGCATGCCTTCATCGGTGTCAGCCTTGGTAGCGCGTACCAGTTGAGGCTTGAATGCCGTTCCCATCATGCCGAGTGTCGCTGTAGCATGGGCAAGCTGTACCGGCGTAGTCTGATTAAACCCCTGACCAATTCCGGAAATCAATGTCTCTCCTGGAAACCATGCCTGATTGCGCTGTGCCCGCTTCCATTCTCGTGATGGCGACAAGCCTCTGCTTTCTCCTGGTACATCTATTCCAGTCTGGTGACCAAAGCCAAAATAATCTAGAAAACCATGTAATCGATCGATCCCCAACGCATGCGCCAAATCATAAAAATATACATCACAGGATTCTGCCATGGCACTTTTCAGATCAACATGCGCATGTCCCTGCCGGCGCCAGCACCGATAACGATGATCATTTCCTGGCAGCGAGTAAAAACCGGGACAATAGGTTCGACTTTGTTCCGTCACCACATTCAGCTCCAGCCCGGCCAGTGCCACAAAGGGTTTAAAGGTTGATCCTGGAGGATAATGTCCGCGCAATGCACGATTAAACAAGGGCTGTTCAGGATTATCACGCAGTTCAGCATAATCTTTTACGCTGATGCCGGTAACAAACGCATTCGGATCGTAATCAGGCTTGCTGACCAAAGCCAGCACCCCGCCATTGCGAGTATCCAGCGCCACCACGGAACCACTATAGTCGCCTAGCGCTTCTGCCGCCGTCCGCTGTAAATTAATATCCAGATGCAGGTATAAATCCTCGCCACCGGTAGCAGGCTCGCTGTATAGCTCACGTACCGTACGCCCCTGCACATTGGTCTCCACCTGGCGATATCCGACGGTGCCATGCAACAGATCTTCGTATTGCTTTTCAACACCATTCTTGCCAATTTGCAAGGTTCCTTTGTAATTTTGCCGGTCAATTTCCTGCATTTCCTGCTGGTTTATCCGCCCGACATAGCCCACCGCATGAGCAAAAAGCGCGCCTTGAGGATAATGCCGAATTAAACGACCAACCACATCAACCCCGGGAAAACGATGGCGATTGACCGAAAACAAGGCAACCTCTTCCTCGGTCAATTGAGAGCGCAGCACAACCTCTTCAAAAGCGCGATGTCGTGTTCGCCGAGTCTTGAACGCCTCAATATCCTCTTCAGTAAGCGACAACAACGTCGTCAACTCAGCAAGCGTGGCATCAATATCCGGCACTTTTTCAGGGATCAGCTCCAGACTGAAAGTAGGAATATTTTCAGCTAATAAAACACCATTGCGGTCATAAATCAGCCCGCGTTGTGGCGGCAAAGGTTCTATATCAATACGATTTCGGTTGGACAGCGAGTCAAAATGTTCGAATTCGACTATTTGCAGTATCACCAGACGAAAAATAATGATGCCGAACAAAAGCACCGACAACACGCCGGCAATAATCAGTCTGGTGCTGATCAGCTGACTTTCGCGGGAATGATCTTTTAGTCGATAGCGTGGATCGATCACGATCAGCTAACCTGAAAACTACGGCGAATTTTTCGTAATACGGCATAGACGATTGGCCAGACCAGCGTACTTGTCAGTACGGTCAACCAATTCGACCAGCTAAAGCGAACCGGCGCATTAGCGAACACAATAAAGTGAACAAGAGACACCAGCGATAAAATAATGATGGCTTGCTGCCACAATGGAAATTGACGGATCTGCAAATGCAGGCGGCCAACCAGATACACAATCAGCGCATAGGCAAACGCATGGATCCCCAGCACGCCGCCAGTCACAATATCCATCACCAGACCGGTAATCCATGCGATACCGATACTCACCCGCTGAGGTAATGCCATCGCCCAGTAAATCAAGGTCATTGCCACCCATTCAGGCCGCGCATAGCGTAAATGATCCGGCAACGGCACCAGCATCAGCAAAATAGCGATCACCAGCGTCAGATAAATAATACTGCCGTGCTGTGACTTCACCATCACTACGTACTCTCTGCGGGCATGTCGTCCTGCTCAACAACGGCTTCCGGCTCAACTGACTGTTCCTGGGACTCAGGATCCTCGGCTTGCAACGGGTAAGTCACCCCAAAATCAATTTTCTCACCCGGTATAACCAGCATGACCTCACGGCTGGTTGATAAGTGTGCCGCGGGATCCACGGCAATATCGGCAAAGGGTTTGCCTTGAGGAAAATCCACCGAGGTAATGGTTCCAACAGGATAGCCGGCAGGAAAACGTCCGCCCAGCCCCGAGGTAATCACCAAATCTCCCTCCCGGACATCCGCATTATGCGGTAAAAACTCCATTTGCAGCGTTTCCCCCAGTCCGCGTCCAGTAACCACGGCACGCAAACCATTTCGCACAATTTGTACCGGAATGCTGTGACTTGGATCGGTAAGTAATACCACCCGACTGGAAAATTGACTGACTTCAGCCACCTGTCCCATCACCCCTAGAGCATCGAGAACCGGCTGTCCCTCATGCACACCGAAGGCTTCACCTTTATCAATAATCACATGCTGATAGAACGGGTCCAAATCAACGCTTAACAGCTCAGCAACCTGAACCCGCTCCTGCAACCGAAAGGAGGAGCCGAGCAACTCTCGCAAGCGCATATTTTCGCTTTCCAGTGCTTGCATTTTTTGCATACGGACACTGTTGGTAAGATTTTGAGCTTCCAGCGTCATAATTTTTTCACGCAGCTGCTGATGGCCTTGAAACAGATCGGCAGACCAACGTAAAACATCGTCAGGAAACGAAGCTATTTTCTGTACCGGATAAACCGCCGTTGATAATGCAGCCCTGACCGGCTTGAAATAATCCAGTTGCGTATCCAGAAAGTACAACAATAGCGAAGCAATTACTGCAAGCAGCATTCGCGTGTTTAACGATGGTGTTTGGGTAAATAGCGGTTTAATGGTTCAGTTCCGAAAATGAAAAGACCTTCACAAACAAGCCTCGATTTGTAAAGGTCACAGATCAGCACATCAATCTGACTGAAGTCTATTCAAACGTAAATACGTCGCTCCCGCGTTCGTCGATAAGTTCTAATGCCCGACCACCGCCACGTGCAACACAGGTCAACGGATCTTCTGCCACGATTGCTGGCAGGCCGGTTTCTTCCATCAGCAGGCGATCCAGATCTTTTAATAAGGCGCCACCGCCGGTTAATACAATTCCCCGCTCGGCAACGTCCGCTCCCAGTTCTGGCGGGGTTTGTTCCAATGCTGTTTTTACAGCCGCCACAATACCGGCCAACGGATCTTGCAATGCTTCAAGAATTTCATTGCTGTTCAGCGTAAAGCTGCGTGGAATACCTTCTGCCAGATTACGACCACGGACTTCCATTTCCTTGACTTCATTACCAGGATAGGCAGAGCCGATTTCTTTTTTGATTTTTTCCGCGGTCGCTTCACCAATCAGCGTGCCATAATTGCGGCGTACATAATTCACAATGCCTTCATCAAACAAGTCACCGCCTATACGCACGGAAGCTGAATAGACAATTCCGTTCAGGGAAATCACCGCGACTTCTGTGGTACCACCGCCGATGTCCAGCACCATTGAACCACTGGCTTCCTCCACCGGCATACCCGCACCAATTGCCGCTGCCATTGGCTCTTCAATCAGAAAAACATCCCGCGCACCGGCACCAGCGGCAGACTCACGAATCGCCCGACGTTCAACCTGGGTAGATCCACATGGCACACAAACCAGCACTCGCGGACTGGGTTTTAAAAAACGTCCTTCATGTACTTTGCGAATGAAATGCTGCAGCATTTTTTCCGTTACAGTGAAATCAGCAATCACACCATCTTTCAACGGACGAATCGCCGTAATATTTCCCGGTGTCCGCCCCAGCATCCGTTTCGCTTCGGCACCGACCGCGGCAATTGAACGCGGGCCGCCAGGCCCTTTATCCTGCCGTATTGCAACGACCGACGGTTCATCTAAAACGATGCCACGCCCGCGTACATATATCAGTGTATTAGCCGTACCCAGATCGATTGACAGGTCGTTGGAGAAAATACCGCGTAAACGTTCAAACATTGAAGAAACCACATCCGGAAGAGGTAAAATGGGTACTTTAGCAATGCTCTGGTCTGTTGGGCAAGCAACTAATCATTTAAACTTCCACTTTTGTGAAATCAATTAACGTATGGGACGGCTGATGAGTTTAGATAAATCTGATGTAGTAAAAATCGCGCATCTGGCACGACTTGCCATTGATGAAAAGAGTATTCCTGATTACGCCCGCGATCTGAATAACATTCTGAGCCTGGTTGAACAGATGAGTGCTGTTGATACCACCACCATCAGCCCGATGG
>CANRLD010000047.1 GCA_947631375.1 uncultured Methylophaga sp.
CCGGATATACCGAAGATGAAAAACTGAATATTGCACTGCAATATTTATTACCCAAAGCGATTAAAGATAATGGTTTAAAAGAGGGCGAAGTTGAAATCACCGAACAAGCGGTGATGGAGATTATTCGCCGTTATACACGTGAAGCCGGTGTCCGCAACCTGCAACGTGAACTGTCGAAAATTTGCCGTAAACTGGTCAAACAGATTTTGCATGAGTCACCGGAAACAACTCTGGTGGTAACAGCCGATAATCTTGAAGAGTATCTGGGGGTTTATCATTATCAATATGGTGTCGCAGAAGAAGATGACCGCATCGGCCAAGTGACTGGATTGGCCTGGACTGAAGTGGGCGGCGAATTATTGACAATCGAATCTGCCGTCATGCCAGGTAAGGGCAAAGCCAGTTATACCGGCAAGCTGGGTGATGTTATGCAGGAGTCTATTCAGGCCGCCACCACAGTAGTGCGTTCACGTGCTGTAGAGTGGGGGATTGCTGAAGATTATCTGCAAAATCATGATATTCATATTCACGTTCCCGAAGGTGCGACGCCAAAAGATGGGCCGAGCGCCGGGATTGGGATGTGTACGGCTCTGGTTTCTGCAATTACCGGCATCCCTGTCAAATCCAGTGTGGCGATGACCGGCGAGATTACGTTGCGTGGTGAAGTGCTGGCAATTGGTGGATTAAAGGAAAAACTGCTTGCTGCTCATCGTGGCGGCATTAAAACGGTATTGATCCCGAAAGATAATGTGAAGGATTTGCGGGAAATTCCGGATAATGTCAAAACAGGCCTTGAGATTGTTCCAGTACGCTGGGTAAATGAAGTATTGGAGAAGGCGTTGCAGCATTTGCCGACAAAAGTGTTACCAACGCCTGACAGCGCGACAGTATTGGCGTCGGAGAAAGCGAGCTTTCATGAAGTTAACACGCAAAACCGACACTAAGTAAGCAGCTATAAGCGAGCAATGGAGATTTTATGATGGGCCAAAAACAACAACAGCGCTTAATCGGGACGCTTTTGCTGGTCTGTTTTATCGCCATTCTCGCTTATATTGTATTGTCCAAAGTAAGTCAAAATGAGGTGCTGAGGCAGACAACAACGGCAGAAAATGAGTCTGAATTTTCCTCACTGGTTGAGCCGATTGAAGAGCGTATCGATGATGAATCGGTAGACCTGGATGCTTTTTCTACCAATGAGGAAGCGTTTATAGACCTTCCAAGTGATAAGCCAGCTAACAGTGCGCCCCAGCCACAAATAGTTGATAAGCAAGATGATAGGCCAGCCTCGGTACCACAAGAGCCGGTGACAAAAGCAGAGGCGCCTCCGGCAATGGAAGCAAAGCCGGCAGAAGAAGTAGTGACCACGCCGCCCGTTGCTGAAAACAAGACAACACCAGCCGCGCCGGCAGAACGTCCGGCTCCTGAAGCAAAACCTGAACCAGCGAAACCGGTGATCGCCAGTGATCCAGTTCTAGCGCCGACCGCGGAAACTGCACCACAATGGATATTGCAGCTGGGCAGTTTTTCAGTAGAAGCAAACGCCACCAACCTTAAAAAACAACTAGAAGATATCGGCTACAAGCCGATGATTGAGCAAACGCGTTCTGCTGGTACAGTCATTTACCGCGTCAGATTACAGCCGAATAGCGACCGAAACGCCTTAGAAAAAACCGCTGCAACGATTCGTCAGCAATTGAATTTAAATACCCAGATTTTTCCTTATCAATGATGTCAGCCATTCACGCGCATTTATACATTAGCAAGCGCAAATATATTGGGCTGAGCTGAGCAATTCTGCTAAAATTTCCTTCTTTTACGCGCTGCCGAATGCGGAGTCATGATGAACTGGGTAGATTATCTGATAATCGGGATTATTTTGATTTCAGCAGGCATCAGCGTCGTTCGCGGTTTTATCAAGGAAGTGCTTTCACTGGTCAGCTGGGCGGTAGCGCTTTGGGTTGCTGTCATGTTTTATGCGCATCTCGCCAGCCTGTTAACTTCATATATTGATACGGCGACCCTGCGTTTTTTTATCGCTTTTATTATCTTGTTTATTGTCACCCTGATCCTCGGTGCCCTGGTTAACCATTTGATTTCACAGCTGGTTGAAAAGACCGGACTAAGTGGTACTGATCGAGCTTTGGGCGTGATGTTCGGTATTCTCAGAGGTGTGGCAATCGTGACTATTCTGGTTTTGGTTGCCGGTGTGACACCCATGCCCTCGGATAACTGGTGGCAGGATTCTTTACTCTTGCAACACTTTGAGGATTTAGCCGTTTGGGTCAAGCAGTTGCTACCGGCAGATGTGGCTGACCACGTAAATTTCAATTAATCCTGGCAGGTTATTTTATGTGTGGAATCATTGGTATAGTGGGGCATTCTGAAGTGAATCAATCACTTTATGATGGCCTGATTGTTCAACAACATCGTGGTCAGGATGCTGCGGGTATTGTGACGTGTGATCACGCTGGACGCTTTTATCTACGCAAGGATAACGGTCTGGTAAAAGATGTGTTCCATACACGGCATATGCTCAACCTGAAAGGAACGATGGGGATCGGACATATTCGCTATCCAACGGCAGGTTGTTCTACCTCTGCCGAGTCTCAGCCATTCTATGTAAACTCACCTTTTGGTATTGCATTGGCGCACAATGGAAATCTGACCAACGCTCGCGCTTTGTCAGATCAATTATTTAAAAGTGATCGACGCCATCTTAATACCGGCTCAGACTCTGAGGTGCTGCTGAATGTGTTGGCGCATGAGCTGCAAACCTCCAATAAATTAGAGTTACAAGCTGAGGATATCTTTAATGCCGTTGCTGAACTGCATAAACGCTGCAAAGGTGCTTACGCAGCGGTGGCGGTGATAGCGGGTGTCGGATTGCTGGCTTTTCGCGATCCTTTTGGTATTCGTCCTGCGGTCATTGGTAAACGTGAAACAGAGCAGGGCACGGAATATATGGTTGCCTCTGAAAGTGTCGCGATTAACAACCTTGATTTTCAAGTGATGCGTGATGTGCAGCCCGGCGAGTGTATCTTTATTGATATGAACGGCGGCTTTTATAGCCAGCAATGTGCCGAGAACCCGATTAAATCGCCATGTATTTTTGAATATGTGTATTTTGCCCGGCCAGACTCGATGATCGATGGCGTGTCAGTCCATAAAAGCCGTATGCGCATGGGAACGAAACTGGCGCACAAAATTAAACGCGAATTTCCGGACCATGATATTGATGTGGTAATCCCTATTCCCGATACCAGCCGCAGTGCAGCATTACAACTATCTTATGATTTGGGCGTGGTGTATCGCGAAGGATTTATCAAGAACCGCTACATTGGGCGTACTTTTATTATGCCCGGTCAAATGCAGCGCAAAAAGTCAGTTCGGCAGAAACTGAATGCTATCGATCTGGAGTTTCGCGGTAAAAACGTGCTTTTGGTTGATGACTCGATTGTCCGTGGAACCACCTCTCAGCAGATCGTACAAATGGCACGTGACGCGGGCGCCAAGAAAGTCTATCTGGCATCGGCTGCACCACCTGTGCGTTTTCCAAATGTCTACGGCATTGATATGCCTTCACCATCAGAGTTTGTTGCACACAATCGCGATGTGGATGCTATTGCTGAAGAGCTTGGGGTTGACTGGCTGGTTTATCAGGACTTGCAGGATCTGGTTGAAGCAACCAGGGAAAAAAGTGGCGTTGAACGCTTTGATACCTCGTGTTTTGATGGTAATTACATCACGGGCGATATTGATGAGTCCTATCTGGACTACATTGACGCATTGCGCAATGATGCATCCAAGCATTCGATTGAAGAAGACAACACGATTATTGAGTTGCACAATGATGTGTAACCAGCCTGCCGTGACCATTTCATTACACAGCACAACGCTTTTTGCTGTTTGATGCCGATTCTTATATAATCCCGTCGATTATGCGCCAGCAATTACCAAAAGAGATAGATCCGCTACGTTTTGCACACAGTGGACTGACGTTAGCGGGGGAAATCCCGGTCAGTGAGATGCCGCGACTTTGTGAAGTATTGCATGATAGTTCCGGTGTGGTGATTGTTAACATGCAGTTTGATATTGACTCTACAGGGACACCGTACCTGAATGGTCAATTTGCAGTAACTGTCAACCTGCTTTGTGAGCGGTGTATGGAGCCGATGGCACATTCGATCAAGTTGTCGACGATGCTGGCGATAATTCGTCATGAAGGAAAGATTGAAGGGCTGGCTGAACAATACGAGCCTTGGCTGTTAAGTGATACAAAATTGGTAGATCCGGCAGAAGTCGTTGAAGATGAGTTGATACTTGCTTTACCGCTTGTGCCGAAACATGATTATCCCTGTTTGCCTGATGCGTTATGGCAAGCCGGAGAACAAGAAATTGAGGCTGAAAAACCAGCCTCACCCTTTGCAGTATTATCTGCATTGAAGTCGAAAAAATAGTTTATTTATTGTTTGGGTTTAGGAGTTTTAGCCATGGCTGTTCAAAAAAACAAAAAGAGTTCTTCGCGTCGCGGTATGCGTCGTTCACATGATGCATTAACGGCATCAACGTTGTCAGTTGATTCAACTTCTGGTGAATTACACCGTCGCCACCATGTTTCTGCTGATGGTTACTATCGTGGTCGTAAAGTTATCGCTGACAAGAGTGAATAAGGCTTAACAGAAATTGACTTTAACAATTTCGATCGATGCTATGGGCGGGGATCACGGACCTCAGGTTGTGATCCCCGCCGCCATATCAACGTTGCAAAGACATGCTGATGTTGAGCTGATTCTGGTAGGGGATGAAAGCATTATCTCAGCAGAACTGGCCAAACATAAGCATGTCGATATGCAGCGGCTGAAAATTCACCATGCTTCCCAAATCGTTGGTATGGACGAGCCACCGTCTTCGGCACTACGAGGCAAGAAAGACTCCTCAATGCGGGTGGCGATCAACTTGGTAAAAGATGGTCAGGCGGCGGCATGCGTGAGTGCTGGTAATACCGGCGCGCTTATGGCGACAGCCCGTTTTGTACTGAAAACACTGCCTGGCATAGAGCGTCCGGCCATTGTTACGGCATTACCCACCATGCGCGGGCACACCTATGTGCTTGATCTGGGCGCGAATGTCGACTCCAGCGCTGAACATCTGGTGCAGTTTGCCGTGATGGGCTCCGTGCTGGCTGAACTGGTTGATGGCAAAACAAAGCCGACCGTAGGTTTGTTGAATGTCGGTGCCGAGGAAATCAAAGGCAATGAACGGGTAAAAGAAGCTGCACGTTTATTGGCCAAAACAGATCTCAATTATCATGGTTTTGTTGAGGGCGACGGCCTTTACCATGGTGATGTAGATGTTCTGGTGTGTGATGGTTTTGTCGGCAATGTCGCCTTGAAAGCCAGCGAAGGTGTCGCACATATGATTCGTCATTATCTGCGTGAGGCATTTAGCCGTAACATCCTGACCAAAATTGCCGGGATCATTGCATCCCCAGTGCTGAAAATGTTCAGTAAAGAACTTGATCCGCGAGCGTTTAATGGCGCCAACCTTATCGGTCTGCAGGGTATCGTGATTAAAAGTCATGGTGGTGCAGATGCCTTTGCTTTTGCCAGTGCTATTAATATTGCTGTGCTTGAAGCGCGCAAGGATGTACCAAAAAATATCACTAGGCATCTTGAAAGCCTTCTAGAGGGTCAAGGGTTGTGATTTACTCCAAAATTGTTGGTACCGGTAGCTATTTACCCGAAAAAATTCTGAGTAATATCGACCTGGAATCCATGGTTGAAACCAGTGATGAATGGATAACCGAGCGTACCGGTATCAAAAAGCGTCATCTTGCGGCCGATGATCAGTCAACGACTGATCTCGCTTATTTTGCTGCTAAAAATGCAATTGCGGCGGCCGGGTTGAAAAACCGTGATATCGATATGATCATCGTCGCCACGACAACGCCTACCCGTATTTTCCCGAGCACTGCAGCACTTGTTCAGGCAAAGCTGGGGATTCATGGCTGTCCCGCATTTGATATACAGGCTGTGTGTACCGGATTCGTTTATGCGCTGACGGTCGCCAACAAGTTTATTCAATCAGGTAGCAACAAAAACATCTTGGTTATCGGCGCTGAAACCTTATCACGCATCGTAGACTGGACTGATCGTAATACCTGTGTTTTGTTTGGTGACGGTGCTGGCGCAGTGGTATTACAGGCCTCCGCGCAACCCGGTATTTTATCTACTCACATTCATTGTGATGGCAGTTTTAATCACTTGCTGCACGTCCCTAATGGCCCCGGCAGCGCCATTAATGACGAAGCTGCTTATATTGACATGCAAGGCAATGAAGTCTTTAAAGTGGCCGTTAAGACATTAAGCAAAATTGTCGATGAGACGCTTGAGGCAAACCAGCTGAGCAAGCACGATATTGACTGGCTGGTTCCGCATCAGGCAAATATTCGCATCATTGCCGCCACTGCCAGAAAGTTAAGTATGCCCATGGAGAAAGTGGTGGCCACAGTTCAGGAGCATGGTAACACCTCTGCGGCATCGATCCCGCTGGCTCTGGATGTGGCTGTACGAGATGGTCGCATTCAGCGCGGCGAAACACTTCTGCTGGAAGCATTCGGTGGTGGTTTTACTTGGGGCTCGGCGCTCATCAAATATTAATCTGAGGTATTTTCATCAATGCATTCAGCGTTTGTTTTTCCCGGTCAAGGCTCGCAATCAGTCGCAATGTTGGCCGAACTTGCAGAAAACTTTCCCCAAGTACAGCAAACGTTTGCCGAGGCAAGCGAAGCCTTGGGATATGATTTGTGGACGCTGGTGCAAAGTGGCCCCGAAACAGAGCTCAATCAGACAGATAAAACACAGCCGGCGATGCTGGCAGCTGGCATCGCCGTGTGGCGTAGCTGGGAGGCGGTAAGTAACTATAAACCTGCCTATCTGGCTGGACATAGCCTCGGTGAATACACCGCTTTGGTTGCTGCGCAGGCGCTGGATTTTAAAACAGCAATTAAATTAGTCGAAAAGCGTGGCCAATTGATGCAACAAGCTGTTCCTGCCGGTGACGGTGCAATGGCTGCGATTTTGGGATTGGATGATGATGTTGTAAAAGCCGTTTGCCAACAAGCCAGTGACGCAGGTGTTGTTGAAGCGGTTAATTTCAACTCTCCCGGACAAGTGGTGATCGCTGGTGCCAAAGCGGCTGTTGATAGCGCTATTGCAATTGCCACTGAAAAGGGAGCCAAACGCGCATTATTGTTACCGGTCAGCGTACCGTCGCATTGTGCGTTGATGCGCCCGGCTGCCGAGCAGCTATTAACAGAACTTGAACAGGTAACTATCCAGTCGCCAAAAATCCCGGTTATTCATAATGCCAGTGTCACAGCCACGGCAGATCCCGAGGAAATACGTCACTTATTGGCTCAACAGTTGTATAGCCCCGTACGCTGGGTGGAAACCGTTGAATGGTTATCAACTCAAGGGGTAAGCGTACTGGTTGAATGTGGTCCAGGAAAAGTGCTCGCCGGCCTGAGCAAACGAATCAATAAAGCATTGTCAGCCTTACCGGTGTTTGATTCGGTTACCCTGCAAAAAACGCAAGAAGTGTTAGGAGAACAAAAATGAGTCTACAAGGTAAAGTCGCCTTGGTAACAGGGGCCACTCGCGGTATCGGCCGCGCTATTGCGCTAAGTCTGGGGCAGCAGGGGGCAACCGTTATCGGCACGGCCACATCGGAAAGCGGCGCGGCAGCAATTAGTGACTATCTGCAAGCAGCGGGTATTTCCGGCAGAGGTCTGGTGTTAAATGTCACCCAAGACAGCGCAATTGATGAAGTTGTTACCGCCATTGAAAATGAGTTTGCCGCACCGGATATTCTGGTAAACAATGCCGGAATTACCCGTGATAACTTACTGATGCGGATGAAAGACGAAGAGTGGGATGACATTATCAGCACCAATCTGACATCAATTTTCAAATTAAGTAAACGCTGCCTGCGCGCGATGACGAAAGCACGTTGGGGTCGTATTATTAACATTACTTCAGTTGTCGGAGTGATGGGCAATGCTGGTCAAACCAATTATGCTGCCGCTAAAGCCGGAGTAATTGGCTTCAGTAAATCACTGGCTCGCGAAGTGGGCGCACGCGGCATCACAGTAAACAGTGTTGCTCCAGGATTTATTGACACCGATATGACCAGCGGACTTCCTGAAGCGCATAAAACCGCTTTACTGGAACAAGTTCCCATCAAACGTCTTGGTGAAGCAGATGAAATTGCCGCTGCAGTCAGCTTTTTGGCCAGTCCTTTGGCTGGGTATATTACCGGTGAAACGCTGAATGTAAATGGCGGTATGTATATGAATTAATGGCCTGAATCTGTAGGGTTCAGTTTTTTAATAGCGGAGATATTTTCAGGACAAGGCTATCAGCTTGTCTCCGCAGTGCTTGCACTATAAAATGCCAGCACATTGTTTGTAGTTAACTACCAAAGGAAACAGATGTTATGAGTGATATTGAAGCTCGAGTAAAAGATATTGTTGTTGAGCAATTAGGTGTAAATGCCGATGAAGTAACCGCGGATGCTTCATTTATTGATGATCTTGGCGCCGACTCGCTGGACACTGTTGAGCTGGTTATGGCTCTGGAAGAAGCATTTGAGTGCGAAATTCCTGACGAAGAAGCTGAAAAGATCACTACCGTCAAAGAAGCTGTTGCCTATATTAATTCTGTACAGTCTTAATATTACAGGTTGCTTCAGATATAGCCGTCTAGTGTGCAGGTCATGCTAGACGGCTATGTTGTATCTATAGACAAGATTTGCATGAGGAAAACTGATGTCTAAAAGACGCGTTGTGGTTACCGGTCTTGGTGCGGTAACACCGGTCGGTTTATCGGTGGCTGAAAGTTGGGACAATATTCTGGCTGCTAAAAGTGGTGTTGCACCAATTACATCTTTCGATGTGACTGATTTTCCAGTTCGTTTTGGTGCCAGTGTCAAAGAGTTTGATGTCACCACAGTTATTTCTCGTAAAGATGCCAAAAAGATGGATACTTTCATCCATTATGGTATTGCTGCTGCAGTAGAGGCTATTAACGATGCCGGGCTGGAAATTACTGATGCCAATGCAGAGCGCGTTGGTGTGGCAATTGGCTCAGGTATTGGCGGTTTACCAGGAATCGAAGCAGGCTATGACAGCTTCCTGGCAGGCGGACCACGCAAGATTTCCCCGTTTTTTGTTCCCAGCAATATCATCAACATGATTTCAGGTAATTTATCCATCATGTACGGCATGAAAGGACCGAATACCGCGATTGTAACGGCTTGTTCTACAGGCACGCACAGCATCTCAGCGGCGGGACGGATGATCCAGTATGGTGATGCAGATGTGATGATTGCCGGTGGTGCAGAAATGGCAACGTCGAAAACTGGTTTAGGCGGTTTTGCCGCGGCCCGCGCGCTATCGACACGTAATGACGATCCTTTGGCAGCAAGTCGGCCATGGGACAAAGATCGTGATGGTTTTGTTTTGGGAGATGGGGCTGGGGTTATCGTATTGGAAGAATACGAACACGCTAAAAAGCGTGGTGCCACTATCTATGCCGAGCTGACCGGGTCCGGTATGAGCAGTGATGCTTACCATATGACCATGCCTTCCCAAGGTGGAGAGGGTGCCGCACGTTGCATGGTAAATGCAATGAAGGATGCTGGGATCAATCCTGAACAAATCAGTTATATCAACGCTCACGGAACTTCAACACCGGCTGGAGATGTCGCTGAAACACAAGCGATTAAAGCGGCGCTTGGTCATGCTGCACAAACAGTGGCAGTCAGCTCAACCAAGTCAATGATCGGTCATTTGTTAGGCGCTGCGGGCGGGGTTGAAGCTGTATTTAGCATTCTGGCAATTCGTGATCAGGTCGCACCGCCGACTATTAATCTGGACAATCCGGATGAAGGGTGTGATTTAGATTATGTTCCCCATACTGCCCGGCAAATGCCCATTGAGATAGCCATGTCTAACTCATTTGGCTTTGGTGGCACCAACGGTACCGTTATCTTTAGAAAACTCCGTTAGTTGCGGCAAGATGATTCTGATTAACGGCCAACCGGAAAACAGAATCGAAATCGCTGATCGCGGTTTGCAATATGGCGATGGTTTGTTTGAAACCATCGCCTACCGAAATGGCCGACTGGAATTTTTCCCGGAACACATTTGTAGACTGCTTGCTGGTAGTCAACGCTTAAACATTCTCTTTACCTCAGAGCAGCAACAGCAGCTTGAAGCTGAAGTTGCAGCTGTTTGCCAGCAACTGGAAAATGATGCAGTAATTAAAATTATCCTCACTCGTGGCAGTGGTGGGCGAGGCTATCGTTACCAGCCCGGGATGCAGGCAACCCGTATTGTCAGTACTCATCCCATGCCGGTTTATCCCGCTAAGCATACGACAGGCATCACGGTACGGATTTGTCAGCAGCGACTGGCCAATAATCCTGTACTGGCAGGCATCAAACATCTTAACCGGCTGGAACAGGTCCTGGCCCGTAATGAGTGGCAGGATGAACAGATTGCCGAAGGCTTAATGTTTGATTATCAGGACAAATTGATTGAGGGAACGATGTCAAATGTGTTTCTGGTGCAAAACAATCAATTATGGACGCCGGATCTTTCAACAGCCGGCATCGCTGGTATCATGCGGCAAAAGTTGATTGAAATAGCGCAGCGACAAGGTATCAGTTGCCATGTGAGGTCATTGCAAGTTGAGCAGATTAAACAGGCAGACGAAATGTTTATGTGTAACAGCCTGATTGGTATCTGGCCGGTCAGTGATATCGTAGACTATG
>CANRLD010000048.1 GCA_947631375.1 uncultured Methylophaga sp.
GCGGCATTGATAAACCCTTCAAACAGGCGATGCCCCTGCCTTGGCGTCGAGGTAAATTCTGGATGGAACTGGCAGGCAACGAACCAGGGATGATCGGGAATTTCAATCATTTCCGCCAGTGAGTTGTCTTTTGACATGCCTGAAAATACCAGACCGGCCTCTTCCAGAGCCTGTTGATAATTATGATTAAATTCATAACGATGGCGATGACGCTCAATAATCTCATCGGCACCATAGATTTTCTGCGCCAGTGAACCGGGTTTCAACAAGCAGGGATAACTACCAAGACGCATGGTGCCGCCCAAATCAGAGTCATGGTCACGCTGCTCAATGCTGCCATCCTCTTTCTGCCATTCGGTGATCAAACCAATCACTGGGTCTGGCGTATCAGCATCAAACTCGGTGCTGAAAGCTTGCGGGAAACCGGCTTTATGACGGGCATATTCAATCACCGCTACCTGCATACCAAGGCAAATTCCTAAATACGGAATATTATTTTCACGGGCAAACTGTGCGGTAGCGATCATGCCTTCGACACCCCGTTTTCCAAACCCGCCCGGCACCAGAATGGCGTCCATATTAGTTCGCTGTCAACATAATGTACATTGACTTTGGTACGGGTATGAATTGCAGCATGCACCAACGCTTCAGACAGCGATTTATAGGCTTCGGTTAATTCCATGTACTTGCCAACCATGGCAATATCGACTTCGCCATCGGGATTTGACAGGTTTTCATTAACCTGCAGCCATTGACTCAGATCTGCCGGTTTGGCATCAAGCCCCAGTTGCTTGACTACAATGTCATCCAGTCCCTGACGATGTAACTGCAATGGAATTTGATAAATACTTTCGACATCCATACAGGTAATAACTGATTTCTCAGGCACATTGGTAAACAGCGCGATTTTACGTCGCTCCGACTCCGGTAACGGACGATCCATCCGGCATAACAGTACGTCTGGCTGAATACCGATGGTGCGCAGTTCTTTCACAGAATGCTGTGTCGGCTTTGTTTTAATTTCACCGGCGGTGGCAATATAGGGCACCAACGTCAAATGAATAAATAAAGCCCGCTCGCGGCCCAGTTCAACCGCCATCTGCCGAATCGTTTCCAGAAAAGGCAGTGACTCGATATCGCCTACCGTACCGCCAATCTCAATCATTGCTACATCGGCATCACCTGCCCCTTCATAGATGCAGCGTTTGATTTCGTCGGTAATATGCGGAATCACCTGAACAGTATTGCCCAGATATTCACCGCGCCGCTCTTTGCGGATAACGTTTTCATAAATCTGACCGGTGGTATGGTTATTGAGCCTGGTCATATTGGCATCAATAAACCGCTCGTAATGTCCCAAATCCAGATCAGTTTCCGCACCATCATCTGTCACAAAAACCTCACCATGCTGCAATGGGCTCATGGTGCCAGGATCAACGTTGATGTATGGATCGAGTTTGATGATGGTCACTTTCAAACCACGAGCTTCAAGAATCGCTGCCAGTGATGCCGCCGAAATTCCCTTGCCGAGAGACGACACAACACCACCAGTGACAAATATAAATTTAGTCATAATATGGAGAGTTTTTGCAAAAGCGGTGCGGCCAGAATGGCTACACTCAAAAATATGCGCATAAAGTACCAGAATTGCCTGTTGCGCTCAATCAAAATATCCCTGCTCAGCAGGCTCGATCAACGGCAGCCAACCGGTTTGATCCGCTTCTGTTCGTGCACTTTCAGCATAACCATAGCCCACGACTGCGACCAGTTCATCCTTCACAAACAGCAGCGGAATACTGTCACGTTGCCAGCTCGGCACCTGCCATTGTTGCAACAGTTTTTTCAGCGACTGATGATGTGTTTTTCCCAGTAATTGAATTTTTTCACCACCCTGCCGGTAACGTAATTCAATCCCTGCCTCAAATAAATCAGCTCGCAGTCCTTGACCGGTTTGAGCCTGCCATACCAGTTTGCGCTGCAAATCCAGTTGCAATGGCTGCTGATCGTGCAGCAGTATTGATGTAGCGGTAATCATTGATGGCGTTACCAGTGCCAAATAAAGCCGATCCTGGTAGCGTCTGGCGACATAGTGATGCCAGATGACTTCTGGTTGTGCGTCTGCCGCCGCCAGGCAGACTTCCTCCAGAATTCGCTGTAACACTTTCCGGGATGGCAACATCATCGCCAGACTGAGCATAAAATAGCGTAATACATTTCGTTGTCGCGGCTGGCTCAACGTAACTAACTGACGAATTGAGACACTGCCTGTAGTGTGATCAGCAGCGATTAGCTGTAAATCCCCGGCTGCCAATTCATCCAGTAACAGCTGACTTTCCTGCAGATTGTCTGCGGCACGAGCCAGTGTTTGATCCAATGACGGCCAGCGATGCTGTAATGACGGCCAAATCTGATGACGTAAAAAATTGCGGTTGATCCCGCTATCCAGATTGCTCGGATCCTCTATCCAGAGCAGTTGGTGCCTGCGGGCATAATCCAGTAAAGCACTATGGGAAATCGTCAACAACGGCCGGATAATTGTCATCTTCTGCCACTGGGAAACCGCTTTCATTGCTCCCAAACCGCGCACGCCAGCGCCACGCAGCAGTTGCAGCATCACTGTTTCAGCCTGATCCTGCCGATGCTGACCAGTCAACAATTTCCCCTCCGGGCCGACTAATTGGGCGATTGCCTGATAACGCGCAGTGCGGGCAGCTGATTCCATGCCTGTTTCGTGGCTATTGACGACGGTCACCTTGAGACAATGAAAGGGAAGCTGCAACTTTTCCACCGTTTGCTGGCAATGCTCCGCCCAGCGCGAGGAAGGTGATTGCAGCTGATGATTGACGTGAACCACCTGGATTGTTTGTGGAAATTGCTGACGATGACTGGCCAGCAGGTGTAATAAAACATGGGAGTCCATGCCACCGCTGTAAGCGATCCATATTGGAGACGATCCGCAGAGTTTACGGATCGCCGATATCAGTAGAGCAGTGTCGAATGACACGCGAAAAATCTAACCTTCAAAGATACCGTAATCAAGCAAACGCTGTTGTCGACGCTTGACCAGTTCTTCGACAGGCATTGCCTGTAGTTGGCTAAGCTGGGCAGCAATAGTGGTTTTCATGCTACTCATCAGGGCTTCAGGATCGCGGTGAGCACCGCCTAATGGTTCCGTAATAATTTCATCAATCAACCCCAGTGACTTCAGACGTTCAGAAGTAACGCCCAGAGTTGTAGCAGCATCGGAAGCTTTTTCTGCGCTCTTCCACAAGATTGAGGCACAACCTTCCGGTGAGATAACCGAGTAGATACTGTACTGCAGCATCATCAAGTGATCAGCCACACCAACCGCTAACGCACCACCAGACCCCCCTTCGCCAATAACTGTACTAATAATTGGCGTGTTCAGTCTGGACATCTCAAACAGATTGCGGGCAATGGCTTCACTTTGTCCACGCTCTTCCGCACCAATTCCCGGGTAAGCTCCCGGCGTATCAATAAAAGTCAGCACCGGTATCGAAAAACGTTCAGCCAGCTTCATCACTCGCAGCGCCTTACGATAGCCTTCTGGGCGAGGCATGCCAAAGTTTCGCGCCACTTTTTCTTTGGTATCACGACCTTTTTGATGACCAATGACAACCACTGGCTGACCATCGAATCGTCCCATGCCGGTAATCAATGCCTGATCATCTGCATAGGCACGATCGCCGTGCAACTCTTCAAAGTCGGTAATCAGATGTTTGATGTAATCCAACGTATATGGACGTTGTGGATGACGCGCCATCTGGGTAACCTGCCAGGGCGTCAATGTAGAAAAAATAGAGCGGGTCAGCGATTCGCTTTTTTCTTTTAACTTCTGAATTTCTTCCGTGATATTCAGATCGCTATCGTTGCTCATATAGCGAAGTTCGTCGATTTTAGCTTCCAACTCGGCAATGGGTTGCTCGTAGTCAAGGAAATTCAACTGCATTACAAAGTTACCTTAGAATCAAAATGGGTCAATTATACACGTACAATGTCAGCTTCCGCTCAGCTGAGAATCAATTCTGCGTCTGAATCACTGTTACCCGCCTCTCCCATGCGGATGGCCAAACCGAGATCATTACGCGAATCGGCATTATGTAACGCTTCTTGCTGAGAAATTTTCCCGTCGCGATACAACGCCAGTAACGCCTGATCAAAGGTGATGGCACCAGGTTCGCTGCTCTCTTTCATTGCTTCTTTAATGGCACCGATTTCGCCTTTATTAATCAGCTCGGCAATATACGGCGAGCTGAGCATCACCTCTACTGCCGGTATCAGCTGACCGGTATCCTTTAACGGCAACAGCCGCTGCGAAATAATCGCCCGCAGGTTCAGCGACAAATCCATCAGGATCTGCCGGTGCATCATTTCCGGGAAAAAGTTGATGATCCGGTCCAATGCCTGATTGGCATTATTGGCATGCAGTGTCGCCAGACATAAATGACCGGTTTCAGAATAATTGATGGCGTGTCTCATGGTATCCATATCACGGATCTCACCAATCAGAATCACATCCGGTGCTTCACGCAAGGCATTTTTCAAGGCATTTTCATAAGACAGAGTATCGATGCCAACTTCACGCTGTTGCACAATGGAACGTTCATGCGAGTGCACAAATTCCAGCGGATCTTCAATCGTTAATATATGGGAATTGGAATGGCGGTTACGGTGACCAATCATGGCCGCCAATGTGGTTGATTTACCGCTGCCGGTCGCGCCGACCACCAGAATCAGCCCGCGTTTTTCCATCACCACATCGCCCAGTACCGGTGGCAGACTCATTTCCTCAAAATCCGGGATATGGCTGCGAATGTAACGAATCACCATCGACACTTCACCGCGCTGCCGAAAAACATTCACCCGGAACCGTCCCAGTCCATTAACAGGCACCGCAAAGTTCATTTCCAGCTGTTGTTCAAACTCGTTGATCTGTTGCTGATCCATCAGCGAATAAGCAAGCGTTTTGACCTCACCTACCAGCATTTTCTTATTGCCAACCGGACGTATCACACCCTGAATTTTGACTTGCGGTTCGGTCGCCGTACAAAAAAACAAATCCGAGGCATTGTTATCAGCCATCAGCTTCAGATAAGGCATTATTTCCACGTCTGTAATCCTTGTTTTTCCAGTTTCCGCTGCGTTAATCCCGCATCTGTTGCGCTTGGGTAATAAAGCTGCTGGTTATTTCCTAATAGCGTATCGTCACCATTTCACTGCCTGGCAAATCAGCCAGCTCTTTTAATAAGGTATCCGTAGGCGTTACCTGCCAGTCATGACCGAGTTGAATTAACACTTCCGCCGCACTATTCCGATATTTGAGCTCGACCGGTACCACACCGCCACAAAATGGTATCAATGCCGACTGAAACTGTTGAACCCATTTCGCTGCCGCCTCATCCTGAGTAAACGTCAGGCGTAAGGCTTTACCAAATAACTCACGCGCTTTTTGCAGGTCATAAACCGCTTCAGCCGTACCGGCAAGCCCGCCAGTGAAGCTATCCTGACCGACTTTTCCCTGAATAACCACTAATTTATCAGGCTGCAAAACGCCTTGATATTGTTCATAAACATCGGCAAACACCCGAACTTCCAGCCGAGCGGTTTGATCATCCAGCGTGACAAAAGCCATGCGACTACCATTTTTGGATTTCATGGTACGGATCGCCACAATCAGCCCAGCGGTGAGTAACGGCACCTCATTACGTTGATAACCTTTGGCCTCCGGTGCATCCAGATCCGCAATATTTTTGGGTATGAACTGTGCCAGTTCATCCGCATAGCGATCAATCGGATGACCACTTAAATACAAACCAAGGGTTTCTTTTTCTGCCCGTAACAGCTGTTCTTCGGGCCATTGCGGCACTTCTTCGAGCAAATCAGTTTGCGGCTGCTCAGCAGAGGATGTCTCTGCCAAAGCCAGACCAAACAGATCGTTCTGCCCGCTGTCACTGTCGCGACGGTGTTGTTCGGCGATCTGCATGGCGCGGCTGATGCTCGCCTCCAGACTGGCGCGATGTCCTCCCAATGAGTCAAAAGCGCCTGCTTTTACTAATGACTCCATTACCCGTCGATTGATTTTTTTCAGTTCTACTCGGCGGCAGAAATCAAACAGCGAAACGAAAGCCTCACCTTGTTCACGTTCGCTGACAATCCCTGTCAGCGCTGATTCACCGACGCCCTTTATCGCCCCCATGCCATAGCGGATAGTCGTTTCGTTTTCCACCGTAAACTGCACTTTGCTGAAATTGACATCCGGTGGCAGTACCGTCAGATTCATCGCCCGGCATTCATCAATCAGACCGACCACTTTGTCGGTATTGTCCATATCTGCCGATAATACAGCTGCCATAAACGCAGCCGGATAATGGGCTTTCAGCCATGCTGTTTGATAGGCAACCAGGGCATACGCAGCTGAATGTGATTTGTTAAAACCATATTCGGCAAACTTTTCCATCAGATCAAAAATTGGCCCGGCAGTCTTTTCGTCAATGCCGCGATTTTTTGCTCCCTGCAAAAATATTTGCCGCTGTTCGGCCATTTCTTCCGGTTTTTTCTTGCCCATTGCCCGGCGCAGCATGTCTGCGCCGCCCAGACTATATCCAGCAAGGATCTGCGCAATCTGCATGACCTGCTCTTGGTAGACAATAACACCGTAGGTTGGCTTCAGAACGGGTTCAAGATCCGGGTGCGGATAATCGACTTTGGCACGGCCATGTTTACGATTAACAAAGTCATCAACCATGCCAGACTGCAATGGTCCAGGACGGAATAAGGCCACTAAGGCAATAATGTCTTCGAAATTATCCGGTTGTAAACGTTTGATCAGTTCTTTCATGCCGCGTGATTCCAGCTGGAATACGGCAGTTGTTTCACAACGTTTCAGCAAGTCGTAACTGGCTTTGTCATCCAGTGGCAGATTGGTAATATCAATGCTGTCGGCCATTTCTGCTGGCAGCATGGCTTTGACATTCGCCACTGCCCAGTCGATAACGGTCAGTGTTTTGAGCCCCAGAAAGTCAAATTTAACCAGACCAACGCTTTCTACGTCGTCTTTATCATATTGTGACACCAGTCCGGCGCCATTCTGCTCACAATATAGTGGCGTGTAATTGGTCAGTTTTTTCGGGGCGATGACAACGCCACCAGCATGTTTGCCGACATTACGGGTTAATCCTTCCAGCTGCAATGCCAGATCGATCAGCCCACGAACATCTTCTTCCTTTTCATAACGTTCTTTCAGCTGGGGCTCTTGTTCCAGCGCCTTGTTCAACGTCATTTTCAGTTCAAACGGCACCAGCTTGGCTAATTGATCAACAAACCCATAGGGATGCCCCAATACGCGGCCAACGTCACGTAATACCGCTTTGGCAGCCATCGTGCCAAAAGTAATGATCTGCGACACATGATCCCGGCCATAATGCTGAGAAACGTAGTCAATCACCCGATCCCGGCCATCCATACAAAAATCGACATCAAAGTCAGGCAGCGACACCCGTTCCGGATTGAGAAAACGCTCAAACAGCAAATCATATTGCAGCGGGTCAATATCCGTTATTTTCAATGCATAAGCGACCAGCGAACCCGCCCCCGATCCCCGCCCTGGTCCTACCGGCACCGCATTGTTTTTTGCCCAACGAATAAAGTCGGCAACGATCAGAAAGTAACCGGGGAAGCCCATCTCATTGATGACATCCAGTTCGACTTGCAAGCGTGACTGGTAACGCTGGCGCGCCTGTTCACGCTCGGCTTCATCGGGAAACAGCACTGCCAGTCTTTCTGCCAGCCCCTCATAGGATTCTTTGGAAAAAAACTCGGCCAGCGTCATGCCCTCAGGCACCGGAAACTCAGGCAAATAATGCTCCCCCAATGTCAACTCGACATTACAGCGCTTAGCAATTTCCACCGTGTTGTGGATAGCTTCAGGAATATCGGCAAACAGTTTTGCCATTTCCTGCGGGCTACGCAGATATTGCTGTTCCGAATACAGACGGGGACGGCGTGGATCGTCCAGTAACCGCCCTTCGTTGATGCAGACTTTTGCTTCATGCGCTTCAAACTGGTCCGGCGTCAGAAAGCGTACGTCATTCGTTGCTACCACCGGTAACTCCAACAGACTGGCTAACTGCAAAGCCTGTTGAATATAGCGTTCTTCCTCTTCCCGTCCGGTGCGTACCAGTTCCAGATAAAACCGATCCGGAAACCACTGCATCCAGTGTCTGGCCTGCTGCTGAGCGTCATCCAGTCGGCCAGCTAACAAGTCCCGGGCCAGAACACCTTCACGACCACCACTCAAGCAAATCAAGCCGTCAGTTTGCCCTTCCAGCCATGCGGTTTCCAGCATTGGTACGCCCAGATGTTGCCCTTCGGCATACGCTCTGGAAATGAGCCGCGATAAATTATGGTATCCCGTCATATTGGCGCACAGCAGTACAATCCGCAGGCTTTTTTTACTGTCTGTCGTATCGCGCAAACGGATATCCGCGCCGAGAATCGGCTTTACCCCGGCCTGCATTGCGGCACTGTAAAGTTTGACGGCGGCAAACAGGTTATGTTGATCAGTGATCGCAACCGCCGGCATCATCGAAGCCGCCGCCGCGCTGACCAGCGGCTTTATCCGTACCAGCCCGTCAACCAGTGAATATTCAGTATGTAAATGTAGATGAACGAATTGCAAAGACATCAGCTCATTTTGAAATTAAAAAGTCTCATGGTAACACTGCGAAGCTGTGTTACAGGATCGACACGCTACAGATCAGGCGAGTGTGAACTGGCGATCACTGTCAGGCACATAGCTGGCAACAGCGTTAACCGCTTCTTTCCATTGCGCACTGACCATTAAGGTCTCACGCTCTGTTTGCTGGCGGCCATGCAGACGAACCAGACGCATATGGCGCAGCGGATCGGTCTCACAATGCAGATTATCCAGTACCGTGGCCACCGCTGAAGGATTATTACACAACAATACCAGGTCACATCCCGCTGCCAGTGCTGCCGCCGCCCGTTGCGTACTGTCTCCCATAATGGCTGCGCCGGCCATACTCAAATCATCGCTGATGATCGCACCTTGAAAGCCCATGCGTTTTCGCAGAATCTCTTGAATCCAGTATGGGGAAAAACCGGCAGGCAGACTGTCACAGTTTTCATACACAATATGCGCTGGCATGATTCCGGCCAGTGTCTGCGAACATAGCTGGCGAAACGGCAGCATGTCTTCCTGCCATATATCATCCAGCTGGCGTTTATCAACCGGCAAGCCCAGATGCGAATCCACCTCAACGCCGCCGTGCCCCGGAAAATGTTTGCCAACAGCGGCCATTGCCGCTTGTTTCATGCCAGCAATATAGGCCATTGCCAGTTTGCTGACGATCTGTGGATCACGATGAAAAGCGCGATCACCGATAACCTCACTAATGCCGTAATTTAAATCCAGCACTGGGGCAAAACTGAAATCCACGCCGACAGCACGTAATTCTGCTGCCATTAACCAGCCGGTGGTCTCTGCCAGTTTTAATGCTTGCTGTGGCGAAGTATTAAAATGCTGCCCCAAAATCGCAACGGGCGGTAAGCGGGAAAAGCCGTCGCGAAAGCGTTGTACGCGTCCGCCTTCATGATCGACAGCAATCAGCAGTCGTGGTTGCCGGATGGCATGGATATCGGCAGTTAAGGCAGCAAGCTGTTCGGGTGACTGATAGTTGCGGCTGAATAAAATCACGCCACCAACTAACGGGTGCTGCAGTATTTCCCTTTCCGTTTCACTAATGGTCAAACCGACCAAGTCCACCATTAACGGGCCTAATGTCATGTAGTTACCTTATTCGTGAATGAGGACCTTGGTACCCGGCCTGACCAGCTCAAACAAAGCAAGTAAATCCTCGTTATGCATACGAATACATCCATGCGATCGCGCGACGCCCATCGGTTCGCTGTCGGGCGTACCATGAATGTAAATATAGCGGCGCATTGTATCAACATTTCCAAAGCGGTTCTTACCGGGTTCTAGGCCACTCAGCCAGAGGATCCGCGTTAAAATCCAGTCGCGCCCGGTAAAGGCCTGCCCCAGTTCAGCAGTGTAAATTTCACCTGTCGGCCGCCGGCCACGAAAGACGGTATTAACCGGCAGCCCCTCTCCAATACAGGCACGAATGCGATGCCAGCCCCTTGGCGTACAGCCCGAGTTGATCTGTTCACCAGCGCCATTTAAGGCGGTTGAAACCGGTGCTGACAACAGCAGCTGCTCATTGTCCCAAAGCCGACACTGTTGTGAGGCGAGTGAAATTTCCAGGTAGATTTGTGACATCTTGCCTCTTTAAAACCCAGTTAGATAAAACTCAGCGTCGGACGTTACTTATAGGCGCGTCTTACGCCTGACAGAGTGTATAACTGCGAAGCCGTGAGCAGCAATAAGCAAACCAGGGCAACCCATAGAAAGTATTTTGCCAGCGACTCACGCGGCACCTTTTCTTTCAACAACAAGGTCTGGTAATGCTGTTGATCAATCGCTTTTATCGCAGCAGCAAACTGCTCCAGCGATCCCGCTTCAAATGCCTGATATGGCACCGGTAATGTCTTGAAAAACTGATGCAAGTGACGTTCAGGTGCGCCTTGCCACAACACGCTCTCACCCGGCTGTTGTTCCAGCGTCATACCATTAACCGAACGCAAGTAGATCCAGGACAAGCTGACATTATGTTCATCAAGCAGCTGGCGGATGTGTTGTTGCTGCTCAGCCGACAGCAGTTGTCCACCATCAGAAATCAACAAGGCTATCCGGGCACCACGGTAAATTT
>CANRLD010000049.1 GCA_947631375.1 uncultured Methylophaga sp.
GGACTCCATCACCCGTCTGGCGCGGGCATATAATACTGTGTCACCGTCGTCAGGAAAGGTATTGACCGGCGGGGTGAATGCAAATGCCTTACAACGTCCCAAGCGTTTTTTCGGTGCAGCACGGAACATAGAAGAAGGTGGCAGCCTGACAATCATTGCAACTGCATTGATTGAAACAGGTTCGCGGATGGATGAGGTTATCTTTGAAGAGTTTAAAGGCACCGGTAATATGGAAGTTCTGCTTGAACGCAAACTTGCCGATCGCCGTATTTACCCTGCTATTAATGTCACGCGCTCTGGTACGCGACGCGAAGAATTGCTGACAAGTGAAGAGGATCTGCAGAAGCTCTGGATCTTGCGTAAAATTCTTGCGCCAATGGAGCCAGTTGAGGCAATGGAATTCCTGATGGATCGTCTGAAATCAACAAAAACAAATGTAGAGTTTTTTGATTCCATGAAACAAGGCTAACGTTAAGTTTGCTAACTTCACAACTGGCTCCGCCAGCAATCTTTTTGATGGGTCCGACAGCGGCTGGAAAAACAGAACTGGCTATTTATTTAGCCAAGCATCTTCCGGTAGAAATTATCAGCGTGGATTCCGCGCTTGTTTACAAACAGATGGATATTGGTACGGCTAAACCTGATGCAGAAACTCTGCATCAGTATCCCCATCATCTCATCGACATTATCGATCCAACAGAAAGTTACTCAGCCGGACGTTTTCGGCATGAGGCACTGGAATTAATGGCTGATATCACTCGCCGCGGGAAAATCCCTTTATTGGTTGGCGGGACGATGTTGTACTTTAAAACATTACAATACGGTATTGCGCAGCTACCGGAAGCTGATCCTGTTGTCAGAGAGAAATTAGCAAAAGAATGGCAGCAATTTGGTTTAGTGCGGCTGCATCAGCGATTAGCGGGGATAGATCCGGTTTCTGCGAAACGAATTCATGTAAATGATCCACAAAGGTTATTGCGTGCGCTGGAAGTGTATGAAATTACCGGGAAAACGTTAACCCAGCTAACCAAGGATTCCGCCTTTTCGTTACCTTATCGTGTGTTGAAAGTAATCTTGTCACCGTTTGAGCGAAGTGTGTTGCATCAAAGGATCGCTGATCGTTATCAGTCAATGATGCGCGCAGGGTTTATTGAGGAAGTTCGTAAACTGTTTGAGCGAAGTGATTTAAACGCTGCATTACCAGCGATTAAAGCTGTAGGTTATCGACAGGCGTGGTCGCATCTTTGTGGTGAGTATGACGAAGAAGTGATGATTGAAAAGGCTACTATTGCCACACGGCAAATGGCGAAACGTCAATTAACCTGGCTGCGAGCTCAACATGATGGTGTCTGGTTTGATAGTGGTGAGGATTTACCAAAAGAGCAAGTATTGAATTTTATCCAGGACAGGTTGTCAGATACTGACTAATGCTTGACGATTTTACTCAGCCTTTTAGAATGCAAAATTATCTTTTTTTGATGTTTAACAATAATAACAATGATGGAGTCAATAATGGCTAAAGCCCAATCCTTGCAGGACCCCTTCTTAAACGCATTACGTCGAGAAAATGTGCCGGTTTCAATCTATTTGGTAAATGGTATTAAGTTGCAGGGCCAGATTGATTCCTTTGATCAATTTGTAATTTTGCTGAAAAACTCAGTCAACCAAATGGTTTATAAACACGCCATTTCAACGATTGTTCCGGCAAGAAACGTCAATATTAATCACGAAGAATAAGGGAGTTTGCTGATTGTTTGAGCGCCCGGATAGCGATGCGGCTTTCGAAGAAAACTCCGCGCAAGAGGCAGTCGTACTGGTACATCTCGACTTTAATACGCGAGATTTTGATGAAACGCATCAGGAGTTTCTTGAACTGGTCAAGTCGACCGGTGCCAAGATTGCGGCGATCACCCATGGAAAACGACAACGACCTGATTCAAAATATTTTGCTGGCTCGGGAAAAGTAGAAGAAATTGCTGAAACGGTCATGGCACATGATGCAGCCGTTGTTATTTTTAACCATGAACTTTCGCCAAGTCAGGAGCGTAACCTTGAGCAACGATTAAAATGTCGGGTTTTGGGGCGAACCGGTCTGATACTTGATATTTTTGCTCGCAGGGCGCGATCCCATGAGGGAAAACTTCAGGTTGAATTGGCACAGTTGCAGCATCTTTCTACTCGACTGGTACGTGGCTGGACGCATCTGGAAAGACAAAAAGGCGGGATCGGTTTACGTGGGCCTGGCGAAACCCAGCTTGAAACAGACAGACGATTACTTGGCCAACGGATCAAGTCGCTGAAAAAACGACTTGAAAAAGTTCGTTCCCAGCGTGAGCAAGGACGTCGCTCAAGACAACGTGCAGGCGTGCCGGTTGTATCACTGGTCGGTTATACAAACGTTGGTAAATCCACTTTATTTAACCGGCTGACTTCCGCTGAGGTTTATGCCGATGACAGATTATTTGCTACGCTGGATCCGACACTGCGCCGAATTCGTCTGCCTGATACCGAGACATTGATCCTGGCTGATACCGTTGGTTTTATCCGTCAGCTTCCCCATGATTTGGTTGAGTCTTTCAGTTCTACATTAGAAGAAACACGGGATGCTTCCTTATTACTGCATGTTGTTGATGCGGCTGCAGTTGATCGAGAAGAGCTGATGGAGCATGTTGATGCGGTGTTACAGCAAATTGACGCTGATGAACTACCGCAACTTATCATTTATAACAAAATAGATCGGCTGGAAAATGTAAAACCCAAGCTTGAAAGAGATCAGCAAGGTATAATTCGTCGTATTTGGCTTTCTGCCAATACTGGTGAAGGCTTGGAGTTGTTAAGACTGGCATTGCAGGAATATTTCCCCGAGCAGTTATCGACAGCTGAGATCGCTAATTAATACAGGCTTTTGGTTGCTATCGGTAATCATCTCCGTAAAATAGATCCATTAGATTCCCAGAGTAAAAATATAAATTAAATTTTGGAGCGGTACATGGCTTGGAATGAACCCGGTAGTGGTGATAAAGACCCTTGGGGTAAGCGTGGTAATGACAGCCCACCAGATCTCGATGAGGTAATCAAAAACCTGCAGCGTAAGGTGGCGGGTCTGTTTGGCGGCAACAGCGGCAGCAGTCAACCTCCTGAAGGTGCTGGTAAAGCGGGATCAGTTGGTGCGGGCTTGATCGCTATTATTATTTTGTTGGTCTGGTTATTGTCAGGTATCTATATTATAGAACCTGCGGAACGTGGTGTGGTGCTGCGTTTTGGACAATATAACCACACTTCAATGCCAGGGCCTCACTGGCGTTTTCCTTATCCGATTGATCGGGTTGAAGTGGTTGATGTTGCGAAAATCCGCTCCGTTGAAATTGGCTACCGTTCCAGTGGTGGTCGTCCCGAAAGCAATGTTTTATCAGAATCACTGATGCTGACGAATGATGAAAATATTGTTGATCTGAAAATTGCCGGTCAATATCGCATCAACGATGCTGCCCAGTATTTATTTAATGTTCGAAATCCCGACACTATTTTGCGGCAAATGATGGAAAGTGCAGTACGTGAAGTTGTTGGTCAATCGACCATGGACTTTGTATTGACTGAAGGTCGTAGTGAAGTTGCTACCCGCACCGAGCAACGGTTGCAGGAAATGCTGGACGCACATGCGACAGGATTGACGGTCACCAGTGTCAGTATGCAGGATGTTCAGCCACCTGAGCAGGTACAGGATGCATTTGCCGACGTGGTTAAAGCGCGTGAAGATGAAGTGCGTGCTAAAAATGAAGCAGAAGCATATTCGAATGACATTATTCCCCGTGCACGGGGCCAGGCTTTCCGCGTTATTCAGGAAGCCGAAGCTTATAAAAGTCAGGTGGTTGCCCGGGCAAATGGTGAGGCCAGTCGTTTTACGCAGGTCATGACGGAATATGAAAAGGCGCCACTTATCACTCAGGAACGTCTTTATATCGATGCTATGGAATCAGTTTATAGCCGTAGTCAGAAAGTGATGGTTGATGTAGATAGTGGGGGTAACAACGTATTGTACCTGCCGCTCGATAAAATGCGTGGCAGCAGTAGCAATGTGCCTCGTGTCGATTTAAATAACCTGAACTACCCAACCACTAATAATCCCCAAACGGTACCGAGCTCACCTGCCCAGGATAGTTCACGTAGTCGGGGAGGACGTTAATTATGAGTTCTAGATTTACTACTATTATTTTTATTGTTGTCCTGGCATTAATATCACTGAGTTCTGCCGTCTTTTTCGTTGATGAGCGGGAACGGGTAATTTTGCTGCGCTTAGGACAGATTGAGCGTGCAGATCTTGAACCTGGTATTCATTTTAAAATTCCGTTTGTCAATGAAGTGCGTCGTTTTGATGGCCGTATCCTTAGTCTGGATGCCACGCCTGCCCGTTATCTTACTGGCGAAAAGAAAAACGTAATTGTCGACTCCTTTATCCTCTGGCGGGTATCTGATGTTGCGAGCTACTTCACCTCAATGGGCGGTGATGAGGAAAGTGCACAATTGCGCTTGTCGCAAATTATTAAAGATGGCCTGCGCGCAGAGTTCGGCCGACGCACAATTCAGGAAGTCGTTTCTGGTGAGCGGTCTGACATGGTTAGCGGGTTGATCGCTGAAGCAAATCGTATTTCTGAAGATTTCGGCATTGAAGTGGTGAATGTGCGGATAAAGCGCATCGATCTGCCGACAGAAGTCAGTGCCTCTGTGTACACCCGTATGGAAGCAGAGCGTGAGCGCGTGGCCAAAGATTTACGTTCGCGTGGTGCTGAGGAAGCCGAAAAAATTCGTTCTGATGCAGACAGGCAGCGCACCGTTATTCTGGCTGAAGCCAATCGTCAGGCAGAAATGCTTCGCGGTGAAGGTGATGCTATTGCCACACAAGTGTATGCGGATGCTTTCGGGCAAAATGAATCCTTTTATTCATTTTATCGCCGCTTAGGTGCTTATCAGCATATTTTTCAGGGCGACGATTTACTGGTTATTGAACCAAAAGGCGAGTTTTTCAACAGTTTCAGTGACCTGAGTACGTTGAACTAGTGAGTGATTCACTGATACACAGTTTGTGGCTTGCTGTGGCATTAATGCTGATAATCGAGGGTTTTTTACCTTTCTTGAATCCTGCAGCACTAAAGCGAGTCTTATTGCAGGTCGCGACAATGACTGAGCAGCAATTACGTATGGCCGGGCTGCTCAGTATGTGTATCGGTTTGCTGATTCTGTATTGGGTTAATTAAATTACATGACGTTAAATGAAAGTTGGCTACTTCCTGAGGGTATAGATGAATTAATGCCCGAAGAAGCTGCACAGTTGGAAAGAATGCGGCGGTTGCTGATTGATCGGATGAATAGCTGGGGCTATCAACTGATTGTTCCGCCGCTGGTTGAATACCTTGATTCCTTATTGACAGGCACAGCAAAAACTCTGGATCTGCAAACGTTCAAATTGATAGATCAACTGTCTGGTCGCTTGCTGGGAATTCGAGCCGATATGACGCCGCAAGTCGCTAGAATCGCGGCGCACCGCTTAGGTGACACAACTGATATTTTACGACTTTGCTATATCGGCAGTGTACTGCGTACAACACCTGTAGCTCAGGCCAGTTCTCGTAATCCGGTTCAGTTAGGGGCCGAAATATATGGTCACGCTGGTCCTGAAAGTGATATGGAAAGTATTCAGCTGATGGCTGAACTGTTAAGGATCAGCGGTGTTACCGAAGGTCTGTCATTGGATATCGGTCATGTCGGTATTTATCGGGGACTTGCACATTTTGCCGAACTGAATGAGCAGCAGGAGCAAGCACTGTTTTCAGCGATGCAACGTAAGGCATTACCGGAAATTAATCAGCTATTGGATGAGTACCATGTTGTCGAACCTGTTCGTACGATGCTGGCCGCTTTGGCTGAGCTTCATGGTGGAGATACGGTCTTGCAGAAGGCGGAAAGCGTCTTGCAAGGCGCCCCAGAGCCGGTATTAAAAGCGCTAAACAATCTGAAGTTACTGGCAAAGATGTGTCAGCAGCGTTTACCAGATGTGCAACTGAGTTTTGATTTGGCAGAGTTACGCGGCTACAACTACCATACCGGAGTGGTTTTCGCTGCCTATCGGCTTGGTTTTGCCACGGCTATTGCACTCGGCGGACGTTATGATGATATTGGTCAGGACTTTGGTCGAGCCCAACCAGCAACAGGATTCAGTCTGGATCTGAAAAAGTTGGTAACCAGTTTTCCGAAGCAGACTGAAAAGCGGTCGGTGATTACTGCAAGCTGGTCGGCAGATCCTTCTCAACTTGAGGCGGTCGCAAGCTTGCGCGAGCAAGGTAATATTGTGATATTCGACTTGCCCGATAGTAATGTGCAAACCGAAAAAGCATTGATTCAACAAAATGGCCACTGGCAAGTGGTCGAAACAGGAAGCAACACGCGTGGCTAAAAATATTGTAGTGATTGGCTCCCAGTGGGGAGACGAGGGGAAAGGCAAGATCGTAGATTTGCTGACAGACAGCGTTTCAGCGGTTGTGCGTTTTCAGGGAGGTCATAACGCAGGCCATACCTTGGTAATCGAAGGTAAAAAAACAATCTTGCATTTGATCCCTTCCGGCATTTTACGTGAACACGTGCAATGCATGATTGGCAACGGCGTGGTGTTGTCACCCGAAGCATTGATTAAAGAAATGACATCTCTGGAGGCCAATGGTATTCCTGTGCGTCAACGCTTAAAAATCAGCGCTGCGTGCCCATTGATCCTGCCGTACCACGTGGCGCTGGATCTCGCCAGAGAATCAAGGCGTGGTAAGGATGCCATTGGTACAACCGGGCGTGGTATTGGGCCGGCCTACGAAGATAAGGTTGCGCGTCGTGCCTTGCGGCTGGGAGATTTGGCAGACGAAACCTTGTTTGTGGAAAAATTACGTGAAGTTGTCAGTTTTCATAACTTTGCTTTAATTAACTATTATCAGGCAGCTCCCGTTAGTTTTGAGCGGGTGCGCGATGAAACACTGGCAATGCGGGATGTCTTGTTACCGATGATTGCTGATATTCCCTCGTTGCTTCAGCAGTATTACCTTAATGGTGAGCGAGTGATGTTTGAAGGTGCGCAGGGTGCATTACTGGACATTGATCACGGCACTTATCCTTACGTGACGTCATCCAATACCATCGCCGGCGGCAGTGCAACCGGTGCAGGAGTTGGTCCTTGCCATATTGATTATGTGTTAGGTATTACCAAAGCGTATGCGACGCGCGTGGGCGGGGGACCATTTCCATCAGAATTGAGCTGTGGCATTGGTAAGCATCTGGCAGAAAAAGGCCACGAGAAAGGCTCGACTACAGGACGCGATCGTCGCTGTGGCTGGCTGGATATGGTGGCACTCAATCGTGCCAGCTGGATTAACAGCATTACCGGTTTATGCCTGACGAAGCTGGATGTACTGGATGGTTTGGAGACGATTCGTTTATGCATTGGTTATCAGCGTAATGGTGAAGATATAACCGTTTTGCCATTAAGTGCTGACGAATTTGAGGGGTGTGAGCCAGTATATATCGAGATGCCGGGCTGGCAGGATTCTACGCTGGGCATTACAGACTTTGCCGCTTTGCCGGAAAATGCCCGTAACTATATTGATAAGATCCAGGAGTTGGCAGGCGTGCCGATTGATATTATTTCAACCGGTCCCGACCGAAATGAAACAATCATCCGTCGTGACTTGTTCAGCCTGTAAGAGCTGAATGGTACGGAAAAAATGCCCTCGCTGATGAGGGCATTTTTGATCGTGAGGGTTATTTTCTATCCGGTGAAATGGCGGCATATATCGCAGAGTAGTCGGTATCTTCCAGTCCCATTGCTATGGTGTTATCCAGTAATCGGTTGACACCTTCCAGCGCCTGAGTATTGAGCCGCAAGGATTCGGCCACCTGTAAAAACAGCCGGACATCTTTGGCGAGGTGTTTAGTCGGAAAGTTGGGATGACTAAACTGCTGATTGAGCATTCGTTCAAGTTTTTTGTCGAATGTGGGAGCATATAACGCACTTTCCCGGACGATCTGCATAAACTGCTCAACATCAATCTGATATTCTTCGATCATCGCCAAACTCAGTGAAAATGTGGCGGTCAGTCCGGCAATTAATTGGTTCATTGCCAGTTTGACAGCTGCGCCTTGTCCTGTCTCCCCAATCAAGCGCGGCGTTTCACCCATTAACTGAAGCAAGGGAAGTGCGCGCTGGTAATGTTCCTCATTGCCAGCGGCCATCAGAATAAGCTTGCCGCTGCGTGCTTCTGGCAAGCTGCCGAGTACAGGGCATTCAAGATAAGAAGCACCAGCATTTTGCAATTGCGCTTCAATATGTTGTGACTGCTGCGGTGCGATGGTGCCCATCTGAATAAACAGTTTGTTGTGAAAGTTTGTCAGATCGATGTTGTCGAGAACAGTGGCAATGGCATCAGCATCACTGAGCAGCAGGATAATTATTTCGCTACGTTGAACGGCTTCAGTCGGGGTGTGACAAATATGAGCCCCTTGTGCTGAAAATCCGGCAATTTTATCAATGCTGCGATTATAAAGGCTCAGTTCACATTGCCGGGTCAGCAGGCGTTCCGCTACAGAGCTGCCCATTAAGCCGCTGCCAAGGATAGCAATTTTCATAATGTCTCCATCTTCATAACTAAAATAGCTATTCTTACATAGATGACAGATGCGTTGTGAGATACAATATCTGGGCATTTACAGCCGTTACAGGGGAAAACTGTGTACAAAAAGAACATGAGCATTGCGGATTTTGATGATGATTTGTTTCAAGCCATCAAGGCTGAAGAGCAGCGTCAGGAAGATCATATTGAACTGATTGCGTCTGAGAACTATGCCAGCCCTCGAGTGATGGAGGCTCAAGGCTCATCATTAACCAATAAGTATGCAGAGGGTTATCCCGGCAAGCGTTACTACGGTGGCTGTGAACATGTCGATGTTGTTGAGACACTGGCTATCGAGCGTGCTAAAGCACTGTTCGGCGCAGATTATGCCAACGTTCAGCCGCACTCAGGTTCCCAAGCCAATGCCGCTGTCTATCTGGCATTGCTTGAGCCAGGTGATACCATTCTTGGAATGAGTCTGGCGCATGGTGGACATTTAACGCACGGCGCCAAAGTGAGTGCTTCAGGAAAGATTTATAACGCTGTTGCCTACGGTATCAGTAGCGATACCGGTGAAATCGACTACAACGAAGTTGAACAATTGGCAAAAGAACACAAGCCTAAACTGATCGTCGCCGGTTTTTCAGCATACTCACGTATTATTGACTGGCAGAAATTCCGTGATATCGCTGACTCTGTTGGTGCCTACTTTGTGGTCGATATGGCGCATGTTGCTGGCTTGATTGCGGCAGGTTTGTACCCGAATCCGGTTAACATTGCTGACGTGACGACTACTACAACACATAAAACCTTGCGTGGCCCGCGCGGTGGTCTAATTTTAGCGAAAGCCAATCCAGAGATTGAAAAGAAACTCAACTCAGCAGTATTTCCAGGCTTTCAGGGCGGGCCATTAATGCATGTGATTGCAGCCAAAGCCGTTGCTTTCAAGGAAGCCATGTTGCCGGAGTTTAAAACCTATCAGCAACAAGTCATTAAAAATGCGCAGGCCATGGCCAAGGTGTTCATGGCTCGCGGCTATGATGTAGTATCGAAAGGTACCGAGGATCACTTGTTCCTGGTCAGTTTTATTGAAGCCGGATTAACGGGTAAAGATGTCGATGCCTGGCTGGGCGAGGCGCATATTACTGTCAATAAAAATGCGGTGCCAAACGATCCACAATCGCCGTTTGTAACGTCTGGTATTCGCGTGGGAACGCCGGCCGTCACCACTCGCCGGTTTACTGAAGAAAACTGTGCCGATCTGGCTGGCTGGATGTGTGACATTATTGACAGCCGTGGCGACGCGCAAGTGATTTCAGCAGTACGCGAAAAAGTCACGGCTATCTGCAAGCGTTTGCCGGTTTACTCATAAGTTTATTGACTGATGCGCTGCCCATTCTGCGGAGCTGAAGATTCAAAGGTTATCGATTCGCGTCTTTCTTCTGAGGGGGACGCGATTCGACGGCGTCGATTGTGCCAGGAATGTAACGAACGTTTTACCACCTACGAAACCGCAGAGCTCAGCCTGCCGCGCTTGATTAAGCGTGATGCCACGCGTGAGGCGTTTGATGAAAATAAATTGCGGGCTGGTATTATGCATGCACTGGAAAAACGGCCGGTCAGTACCGATGCAATCGATAATGCTGTTAAAACCATAACGCGGCGATTATCGGCCACTGGTGAACGTGAAGTGCAAAGCCGCCTGGTCGGAGACTGGGTAATGACGGCCTTGCGCGAACTGGACGAGGTGGCGTATGTCAGATTTGCGTCTGTATATCGTAGCTTTCAGGACGTTAATGCGTTTCGCGAAGAAATTGAGCGTATGGAAAATCGTGCCATATCCGACCAGGATAACTAATCATCCGTGTTATTTTCTTCAGCCCTGTTATTGGATACCTGTAAAAGCAACTGCTATTTTTGTTAATGCTCCTGCGCGGAGGCAAACCTAATGAGCCAACACGAACAATATATGGCGCAGGCGGTGCAACTGGCACGCCGAGGTCTGTATACGGCAGATCCTAATCCTCGTGTTGGCTGTGTCATTGTTAAGCAGGATAAAGTCGTCGGGCAGGGCTGGCATCATCGTGCTGGTGAAGCCCATGCT
>CANRLD010000050.1 GCA_947631375.1 uncultured Methylophaga sp.
GATTAATATTCAGCCAATCCAATGCTGTCTGGACTTGATGATGCACAATCAAAGACCAGCCTTCAGCTTCCAGTTCATCAGTGATCAATCTGGCCAAGGCCTGATCATCTTCTATTAACAGGATAGGCAGACTCTTTTGTTGTGTTGTACTCATAGCGCGGCTCCAGTGTTTTTGGGTACCAAAGGTAGAATCAAGCTGAATCGCGCCCCACCAAGTGGACTGACAGCTAGCTTTACTTCGCCCTGATGCTCACGCATGATTCGCTGGACAATCGCCAGACCCAAGCCACTGCCTTCGCCGGGAGCCTTGCTGGTCACAAACGGTTCGAATACTTGCTTCTGCTGATTTTTTGCAACACCCGGCCCAGCATCATCAACATGGATACTAAGCTGCTTACCCAATTCCCAGGAAAGTTCAACCGGCCCTGCGGGGCAAGCCTGGCAGGCATTACGTAATAAATTCACTAATGCCTGTTCTAGGCTTAACGAATCGCCTTTCACCTTAGCCTCCGGCCCTTTAACCAGCCGTATCTGATACCCCTGTCCCGCCAGTAAGGCTTCAGCCCTTTCCACCAGCGGCTCCACATCCAGCAAGCGCATCTCGGGACGCGATGTACGGCCAAAACTGAGTAGCTGTTGAATGATCGACGTCATCCTCGCGGCCTGCTGACGAATATCATTTAATTCGCTAACGTCTTGTTCGCTATTAATACGCCGTAACAAGCGGCTGGCCCGACCATCCACCACCGTCAATGGCGCACCCAATTCATGAGCGACACCGGCCGAAAGTTGCCCCAAAGCTGCCATCGTTTCGGTTTGTTGCAGTCGTTCCGCCATTTTGTCTCTGGCTGAGCGCTGTTGTGCTTCACTTTTTTCGGCCTTGGGCTAACTGACTGATTTCGATAGGCCCTTGCTCTGCTGCTCGATGACGGCGATCACCATCACTGACACGTCGCATGCTTTCTACCAATCGTTGCAGCGGTGTTTCAATTGCCCGCTGATGCGAGTAAGTGATTACACCCAGAATAATCAGTGAAACCAGACCAAATCCGCCCCATGCCCAATACTTTAATTCGGTCAACTCACGCACAATGTCACTGCGCCGACGGGTTACCTGTAGCAAACCATTGGGTTGACCGGTGGCATCAAATAACGGCATAAAAAAGGAATACACATCCCGCCCGCGAATCCGTTCATATTGAGCAAATTCACCCTGCATGATCTGCTCCAGTGCATCTGAAGCCTGCTCCTGAGTCGGATTAACCACACCAAAACTGCTTAAACGCTTGCCGTTGGCATCAAATAAATACGCGCCATACACTTCGGTAATGCCAAATACCGAGGCCATGCTGTTTTGCAGTTGAGCGAGATCCTGTCTTTCCAGGGCCTGCGAAACCGGTAAGTGGATCGTTCTGGCAACCTGCTGTAAATCTCGTTGCATCCGCTCTTCAATAAACTGGCCAACCATTGACAAACCAATTGCCAGGATCACTGCCAGCACCAGCAATACCGGCAACGCCACTTGCATGATCAACACCAAACGCAGATTGCTGAAGATAGAGGGGAAGCGCATTTTTTGTTGCTCCAGGAAACCTTGACTTTATGGCACATGGGCCAAAATGACACACTCATTCACACAGGTCAAGCATCAATAAAACTCTGCCTTCTATATGAACTTAACAACTTTTACTTACAAATCAAGGTATTAAAAATATTTTTCTTTTTGGCACAGAATTCGCACCCTTTAGTATGTGTTTCATCAATAGAAGGAAAACACTATGAAAAAAACTGCACTTTTAACGTCTTTGTTAATGGCTCTGGGCTTAAGCACTTCTGCACTGGCAGAACAAGGTTACGATAATCCAGGCCAGGCAGCGCCTGTACCTGAAGCCGCGCCTTCAACTGATTTCAGCGAGAATGATCTGCAAAAATTTGCCGACGTCCAAGGTGATTTGGAAGAAATTCGCAGTGAGTATTCAGGCCGTCTGGAAAGCACCGAAGATCCTGATCAAGCTGCACAACTACAACAGGAAGCCAGTCAAAAAATGGTGCAAACTGTTCAAGATAAAGGCTTAGACGTTGAAACTTACAGTAATATCGCATTAGCTATTCAAACTGATCCTGAATTGCGCGATAAAGTGCAATCCATGCTGAATTAAGTCCCTCTCCGCGTAAAAAGCTAAAAGCCGGGGTTCTCCCGGCTTTTTTATGTCTGCTACAAAATACTGTTTCATCTTGCTTTCCAGCGGTACGCCAATAAATAAAGCGCTGGCAAGACAACCAACGTTAATAAGGTAGAAGAGAGAATGCCACCAATGACAACGGTGGCCAAAGGACGTTGTACTTCCGAACCGGCCCCGGTATTTAATGCCATTGGCAAAAAGCCTAATCCGGCCACCAGAGCAGTCATCAATACAGGTCGTAATCGTTGCATGGCTCCATTTTGAACCGCTTCCAGCAACAGCAGACCTTGATCACGTAGCTGGCGAATGAACGATAACATCACCACACCGTTTAATACCGCAATCCCTGACAACGCAATAAATCCTACCGCCGCAGAAATTGATAACGGCATATCCCGCAACATAAGCGCAATAAGACCACCGGTTAACGCCATCGGCACACCGGTAAATATCAATAACGCATCCCTCACAGAGTTAAATACACTGAATAACAAGGCCAGAATCAACAACAAGGTTACCGGCACGACGATCATCAAACGCTTAGTGGCCGATTGCAGTTGTTCAAACGTCCCGCCGTATTCCAGCCAATACTCTGCGGGTAAGTTAAGTTGTTGAATATTTTGCTGAACTTCAGCGATAAACGACCCTAAATCCCGATTGCTTACATTGGCGCTGACAATTACGTGGCGTTTACCACTTTCACGGTTTATCTGATTAGGGCCGCTGATTTCTCGAATATCGGCGATTTCACCCAACGGCACATAGGACAAATCAGCATCGTCACTATTGGGCAAAGCGATGGGTAATTTGGCCAGGCGATCAGGGTTTTCACGAATATCATCAGCCAACCGCACCATTAACCGAAACCGCTTATCTCCGTCATAAATCAGACCAGCAGAATATCCGCCAATCGCGGTCTGAATGGTTTGCTGCAAACTGGCAATATCCAACCCTAACAAGCCCAGATGATCTCGTTGAGGCTCGATGGATAGCATCGGTAAGCCTGTCAGTTGCTCGATACGCACGTCTGTCGCACCGGCAACTGCTGACAGCACTTGCTCGGCCTGCTCGCCAAGCTGATAAAGCGTCTGCAGATCATCGCCATAAATTCGCAGCGCCACATCCGCTCTTACCCCCGCGATCAGCTCATTAAAACGCATCTCAATCGGCTGGGTAAATTCATAGAGATTTCCCGGCACTGCCTCCACTGCCTTACGTAATTCCGCCAGAAACTCGGCTTTGCTGAGCTGTGGTTGCGGCCATTGTTCAAAAGGCTTGAGGATCACAAAGGTATCCGCCACGCTCGGCGGCATCGGATCGGTGGCAATATCCGGGGTACCGATTTTTGAATAGACATGTTTGACCTGCTCAAACTCGGCAATCACTGATTCCAGCTGCTTTTGCATCGCCACGGATTGCTCCAGACCGGTTCCGCTCACCCGTAGCGCATGCAGCGCAACATCACCTTCATCAAGTTGTGGCAGAAACTCACTGCCCAGACGCGAACCATAATACGTGGTGATACTGACAAACAATGTGGCAACTAACACCACAACCAGCGGTAAGCGTAATGATAACGTTAGCAAAGGCCGATATACCCAGCGGGCTATTCTCATGATGGGATTTTCACGTTCTGCAATGCTGCCCGTTACCAGTACCGCTACCGCTGCTGGCACGAAAGTCACTGCAAACAACAACGCACCGGTTAATGCTGCCACCACCGTAAATGCCATTGGATGAAACATTTTGCCCTCGACGCCACTGAGCGCAAAAATCGGCAAGTACACCAGCATGATGATTAACATGCCAAATACCGCAGGGTTAAACACTTCCCGAGTACTTTCGATGACCTCTGCCAAGCGTTCCGGCAAACTCAATAAACGCCCCAATCGTTGCTGTGCCGCACCCAAACGACGTAAGGCATTCTCCACCACGATGACCGCGCCATCGACAATCAGGCCAAAATCAATCGCGCCAAGGCTCATTAAATTACCTGACACACGATTGCTGACCATACCAGTGACAGCAAACAGCATACTTAATGGAATCACCAGCGCGGTTATCAACGCCGCCCGAATATTACCCAGTAATAAAAACAGCACAACAATGACCAGCAGCGCACCTTCAAACAGGTTTTTCTGCACTGTTTTTAACGTTTTATCCACCAGCATCGTGCGATCATACACAGCTTCAGCAACAATACCTTCCGGCAAACTTTGGTTAATCTGCTGCAGGCGCTCGGCAACCGCTTTCGCCACCACACGGCTGTTTTCGCCAAGCAGCATAAGTGCCGTACCTAACACCGTTTCCTGCCCATCACGGGTGGCCGCACCGGTGCGTAACTGTTTTCCAGGAAACACATCGGCCACGTCGCCCACCCGGATCGGCATATCATCCCGCTTACTGATAACCACATTGCGAATATCTTCCAGCGTGTATAACTGACCGGGCGAACGTACCAGCCATTGCTCGCCATTACGTTCAATAAAACCGGCTCCGATATTTTGATTATTTCTCACCAGGGCTTCGCTGAGTTCGGCCAGACTGACCTTATACGCCAGTAATTTTGCCGGATCCGGGGCAACCTGATACTCACGCTCAAAACCGCCGATACTGTTTATCTCAGTCACTCCCGGCACTTTCACCAGTTGTGGACGAATGATCCAATCCTGAATAGTGCGTAAATCTTCGGCACTATATGGATGACCATCTCCTCTGAGGGCATCGGGTTCTGCCTGCACACTGTAGGTAAAGATCTCCCCCAGTCCCGATGCAATAGGCCCCATCTGCGGTTCAATATCTACCGGTAACACACTGCGAATACTCTGCAGGCGTTCGTTAATCAATTGGCGGGCAAGATAAATATCCGTGCCTTCTTCAAACACCACGGTAACTTGCGACAAACCATAGCGGGACAATGATCTGGTGTAGTCCAGCGCCGGTAAACCCGCCATGGCGTTTTCAACGGTATAGGTAATACGTTGCTCCACTTCCAATGGTGAATAGCCACCAGCTTCGGTGTTGATTTGAACCTGTACATTGGTAATATCCGGCACCGCATCAATTGGCAACTGAAAAACGTTGTAAGCGCCCACTCCGGCAATTAATATAGTTATAAAAAGCACTAACCAACGGCGCTGTACAGAAAAACCTACAATAGAATGAATCATTTTCTGCTCCTAATGATCGTGAGTGGCACTCGCTTTGAGTACCTCAGCTTTAAGCAGAAAACTGTTTACTGTCACATAGTCACTCCCCGGTTTTAAACCGGAAAGTACCTCAACATAGTCCGCATCCTGTCGTCCCAGCGTGAGCATTCTGACCTCAAAAGTATTGCCATAACGTACAAACACCACGGGCTGATTCCGGTAGTTCTGGATAGCACTGCGCTTGACGGCCAGTGCAGCAGGATATTGTTCCACCACGACTTGCGCATTCACATGCATGCCGGGTCGCCAGTGACCTTGTGGATTACTGATTTCAGCACGCGCCCGGGCAATATGACCGCCAGTCATTTTCGGTGAGATATAGCTAATTTCTCCTTGCGCAAATTCATGCTGATGCAAATCATTCACCCGCACCGGCATGGCAATACGTAGTTGCTCAATATCCGCCGGAAACATCGACAATTCGACCCTGACACGTGATAAATCGCTGATTTCCAGCAGGCTTCCGATATTACTGTGATCGCCGGCATTCACCATTCGCCCTGTCACTTCGCCATTCGCCGGGCTATTAATGACGTAGCTTTGCAGCGTGGCCTGATTGCGCACTGTTACTAATGCTTGTCCTTTTTTTACCCGATCACCGGTTTTGACCGACACCGACTCAACAATGCCAGGATAAGGCGCATGAACACGGTACTGGCGATCCTCGGCAACCGTTACCACACCATATAAGGCGTTGCTAATGAATAAGGTTTGGGGACCTGCCTGCTCAGTCTCAATACCAGTCAGCTTAATCAGCCGCTCCGTTATCTCGCTACGGCCTTCAAAACGATCAACATGCCAGTGGTAAGATTTTCCCTGATAATCCGCTTCGACAGCTACCTCAAAGGAGTGAGGCTCTTCAATAACCGCATTGCCCAATAAATAGTCAGCTTCGCCAGTAAAGTCGATGCGATTTTGTTCACCATCCAGCCGTGTCAAAGTCACGGTTAACTTGATTTGTTCCGGTTTCACTGGCTGATTTTTTTCATAGCCATAAACCCGCATTTCGGGTGGCACACCTTGTTCGTACAAGGTTATTTCCAGAGCAAAATCGTCTTGTTCCAACAGCCAACCACCATGCTCTCCTGTTATTGGCTCATCATGCTCATGCGCAAGATCGTCTGCTACCACAGTGAAGGCACTGAAAAACAACGCCACACTGATCATTAAAACACTTACTTTCATCATCTTATTTCTCCTGATCAGCAGCGCTGCTAACGGACATTAACGCCATACCGGTTAAGCGCTCTAGCTCCAGTAACTGCAAATGCACGGCGGTCTGGGCTTCGATAAGTTCACGTTCAACCGTGAAGGATTCAGCTTGTGCATCGACCCATTGCAGTACGTTGTACTGGCCTGATTGATAACCGGTTTCAACCTGCTTGAGCAGATCGCTGGTCAAGGGAATGAGTTGCTGTTGCAGCCGATAGGTCTGTAAATGATTGTTTTGCATGGCCTGATAAATTTCCAGCAAGGCCATACGCATTTCCGTTTGTGTCAGTTGTTGTTGCACAAGACCGGCTTCCAGCTCGGCATGAGCACTGGCGATATTGCCTTGATTGCGATCATGGAACTGCAGTGGCATGGAAAAGCTGAACACCAGCGCATTGTCGTTCAGCTCCTGCAAACGACGTATGCCAGCACCAACGGTAATATCAGCTCTAGCTTGTGCTTCACTGAGCCGTAACTGTGCTTCACGCAGCCGAATTAACGCATGACTTTGTAAATAAGCCGGTGAATTGGCTATCGCCTGCTCCAATAACTCGCGCCGCGGCAAGACGGATAATGACTGCAACTGCCCTTCCAGCGAGGCAAAATCGACTTCACCGCCCCAGCTGGAGGCTAATTGCTGATACGCCAGTTGTTGCGCACCGCCAAGCTGCTGTTGTCTGGACTCAGAGCGTTCGAGCAATAGCTGCATACGCAGTACATCTGCCTGCCCTACAGCACCAGCTGCGGCACGCTGTTTGATAATCGCTAACGCCTGCTGCTCAACCTGTATTCGTCGCTGATTCCAACTTATCAGCGCATCAGCTCGTAAAGCCTGTAAGTATTTTGCGGTCGCATCAGACAATGTATCCAGACGTTGCCGTTCAAAATTCTGTTGCAATTGGCTGGATCTGGCATCAACAACATCAATACGCCGTTGGCGTTTATCACCCATCTCGATCAGCTGACTAAGCGATACCGTGAGCTCTGCAGCAGAAAAACCACGATTGTCACCACTGCCAAGGACGTTTTCCAAGTCCGCTTGCAGCTGCGGATTAGGCGGCAAACCCGCTTGCAGTTTTTGTGCTTCAAGTGCACGTTGTTGATAGGGAAACTGTTGCAAGCGCGGGCTTTGCAACAAGGTACGTTCTATGACTGTCGCCAGACTCAATTCTGGCCGGGTATTCGCCTGTAACGGCAGTGTAAACAGCAATAACAACAGCATTGTCGGACAGATCACTGCTCTGCCCGATAATGGAAATATACGGTATATCATGACTGACTCCATAACATCGCCACGCCAGAAGGCGAGGCAAAATAACGTAGGGATTTAGAACGTTATGGGATCAGGCGTTGGGGGGAGGTAATAATGGAGAGTAATACAAGGTAACCAGCTGACTGCTGGTCGAACCTTCAACCGCATCCGCTGAGGGAATGTACAGTGTGGTCGAAAATCTGACCAAATCAGCAAGCAAATGCAGGTGCAGCTGATGATCGTGATCTACATCGGCATGTAGATCACCATGATCCGTATGGCTATGAACAATGCTCAGCTGCGCCGCATAATGCTCGTCTGGCAAATGTGTCACTGACGCGCTCACACCCGTTACCATCAATAAATTGAGGATCAGGAACATTGCGGTCAGTATGCGAAGTCGAGCTTTCATTGGATAAGCACAGTACCTGTAGGAAACTAGCCTTTCAGCAACACAGCATTTTTAGGAACATTCTGCTGCAGCGTAGCACACTCACCTTGGGCAGGTTGCTGCTGCGGTGTACGATCCTTATACCAGACCCGGCATTTACCGGGAGAGGGAATATATTCCGCCGGTACGGCATTGGTTCTGCCTGAGTAACGATCAGTATTGACCACGCTATAGGCTGCGCAGCTGGTCAATGCAAACAATAACGGCAACATGAACAGTCGCTGAAAACGCACGTTCAATACCTTCATCTGTCACTCCTCACTCACTGGCCGAAGGCTGAGCATCAAGCACTTTTGACGCTTTCAGGGCTGGCCGGTCAACACAATTAAACACGATTAGATTAGCGAAAAAACCAACGACCAGCGCATCAATATGCCACGGCTGTAGCCAAACCGCCTTCCAGACAATAGCAGCAGCAATACCGGCAATCGCCCCGGCGATAAAACGTTTGCGACTCACATAGCATCCCATAATCGCCATTGCCAGCGGCACTAGTACCGTCGGCGCCCAGAAATTATAGGCATAGATCAAAATATCAATCACGCTATCAATCGACAAAGCAAATACAACCGAGATGATGCCAACTAGCAAGGTAGCAATACGCGCCAGCATTAATTCGCCTTTTTCCGAGAACGGTTTTTTGCGCAGCGGAAACACAATATCGTTACAAAATATGATGGATGCTGAATTCAAAAACGAGTCGGCCGAAGACATAATAATCGAAATGATTGCTGCAACGACAATACCTTGCAGGATCGGCGGCACCGCCTGCTGAATCACGTAAGGCATCGCCAAGTTAGCATCAAGATTAGGCTGCATAACCAGCGCCACCAGACCAATCATCCCGGTGATCGCAAAAAATGGAATGGAAAAAAGCCCGCTCAACAGCGAGCCATTGATCACGTCTTTACTGCTTTTACCGATTAATAGACGTTGTAAGTAAGGTGGAACCAGTGTCTCGCCCAGCATAAAGGTCAAAAATAACGATAACAAAGCAATCATTGCCAATGGTTCGCTAGGCAGTGTGAGGTGTGCGGCGGGCAAAGCATTCTGCATGACTTGCCAGCCGCCAATATAGTGCAGACCAAAGTACAAGGTCAGCGGAATACCAATCGCCAGCACGATAAACTGCATCACATCTGTCCAGACGACTGAGCGTATTCCGCCCAAGGTGGCATAAGCGATAACGATTCCACAACCAACCAGCACGCCCCAGAGGCGATCAACATCTAAAAACAGATTAAATACATAGCCCATGGCACCCACTTGCGCCCCCAGAATTCCCGCACACAACAGCAGCGAAAAAATGCCGCTAAACAGGCGGGCTCCCTGACCATAATGTTCCGCCATAATGTCACCAACGGAAATTGCATTGGGATAACGCATCATTCGAGGGGCGATGTAACGAGCGACCAGAATTTCTTTTAGGCTAAAACCCCAGAGGGCAACGATATTACTGACACCGACCAAAAAGACTTTTTCAGCATTCCCCATCGAAAAACCGCCACCAATAAAGGATGCTGATAAGGTTGCAAAAATGATCAGCCCGCCAAACGACTTCCCTGCCAAAGCGTAGTCATGCATTGTTTTTATACCGCGGCCTGTCCATAGCCCGATACCCAAGACAATAAGTAGATAAACAACGACAACCAACGTGTCCATATCAGTTCGCCCAGTAAGATAACAAAGTCGTTTTGCAGCTTACGTGTTTTTCAGCCATAAAAAAACCACCCGAGCATAACTGCAAGGGTGGTTATCATCGTCAACAACAGTCTGTTTACGCTGAGTGGTCAAACTTTCACATTGATAATATGACCTGAGTTAACTTGTGGTACTGGCACAGCATCCAGCAGCTTCATAATCGCCTGCCCTTGTGCCGCGAGTTGATCATTGCTTAACTTAAGGGTCGCCACCATCTGCTGGTGTGCTGAGTGTTGTACTGACAACTGCGTTGCTATTGCAGCAACATTGGTTGTTTCCATTACTGACTCCTGCTTTAGCTGTTAACTACGCTGGCGGCCATTTATTTCAATACTTTATCGGCAACCTGCTGCAGAATAAGGCTTAATGTCTGCCGCACTTCACTGCGCGTTTGCTGCTCCAGCTCGGCAATTTCGGCGGCAGAATAACCTTCCGACCAATGCTGGCGGGCAATCCGCCGCTTTTCTGCCGATAATGAGCCGATGATTTCGGCGGTCATCTGATCTTCAATAAAGTCGGGATCATTTTCGCTGGCTCCCAGATCACCGATAATCGGTATTCTTTCCTGTTGTCCCCAACGCTCCAGCAAAAAACCCGCTCTGCTGTTGCGCTCTTTACGTTGGCTCTGCAACGTTTCAATCCGCACTTTAGCGGCGGTGCGACTCACCTTTTTGCCCACAACTCACCTGTCTGATATTGATGAACCCACTGCTAACATCAT
>CANRLD010000051.1 GCA_947631375.1 uncultured Methylophaga sp.
ACACGCTGACCGCCGCGAATAATGTGCCGGAAAATGAAGATGCTATCCAAATCGTGCGTAGTGCCAGCGATCAAAAGAAACCTGACGATCCAAAACGGCTGCTCATTGATTACCGCAACTTTGTGGCAGAAGATATTAAGCAAATTACCGTTAATGCCAGCATCAGTAACGGGAAAATTTTAGCCAGCCGTATCGTGTCCAATCCGGATATCAATGGTGTGCGGGTCTATGTCACCTTTGACCCAGAAGCAGCAGATGCGGCGGAGCTGCGAGTACAGCTAGCCGATGAGCAACAACATGTTGCTCCCACCTGGCTGTATCGCTGGACCGTCGAGGATTGGAATAACACATTATGAGTATCGAGCCAGCTGTTAACACCTCGAATCCACAGCGGGCGCTGCCGCCTGAGTCGCCGTTGCCCATGCCACGCCATGGTGTGCATGAGCAAGCGACACCGCTGCCGTCTGGACAGCGCAGTTATTTTTATCTTCTGCGGACGTTGGTTTCCCGACTGTTTGTTCTGACGGTAATGGCAGGCCTGTCGTATTACGGCATTACTGAGATGTATGGCGTGTTAAGCACCACCCATAATGTCACTTATCTGCAGTGGCTGTTTCTGCTGTTGTTCAGTATTAACTTTTTATGGATAGCCTTTGCTTTCGCCCAGGCATTACTGGGATTTTTGCTGCAATTGAAACCACGAATCAGCCACTATCCCGAACAGGATGCAGCGTTTACCACTGCCATTTTATTGCCTATTTACAATGAAGAACCACAACGAATAAAAGCGGCATTAACGGTGATGCGCGAAGATTTGCTCATCAAGGCACCGGGGAAATTTGCTGTTTTCATCCTCAGCGATACCAATAATGCCGATGCCTGGGTTACTGAAGAGCAGGTATTTCTGGATCTGATCAATCATGATTGCCAAGGTTGTCCCGTCTATTACCGGCGACGGCAGAAAAATACTGAGCGCAAAGCCGGCAATATTGGCGATTGGGTACAACGCTGGGGCGGTGCTTACGAAGCGATGATTGTGCTAGACGCTGACAGCGTGATGAGTGCCGACTGTCTGCTGCGATTATCACGACGGCTGGCTGCTGCGCCGGCGGTCGGTCTGATTCAGACGCTGCCAACTATTGTTCGTGCCAATACGCTGTATGGCCGTTTACAACAGTTTGCCAATCATTGTTTTGGGCCTATTTATGCTGAAGGTCTGGCCGCCTGGCATGGCTTGTCATCTAACTTTTGGGGACATAATGCGATTATTCGCACCCAAGCTTTTGCCAGCGCGTCTCATCTTCCCATTTTGCCGGGCAAACCACCTTTTGGCGGGCATATTCTCAGCCACGACTTTATCGAAGCCGCCTTATTGCGCCGCGCTGGCTGGGGTGTGCGCTTTGATACCGATATCAGCACAAGCTTTGAAGAAGCGCCCCCCTCGTTAATTGATGTCATGATTCGCGATCGCCGCTGGTGTCAGGGGAATCTGCAACATACCCCTTTTATGTTTGCCCAGGGCTTTACCTTGCCTACCCGACTGCATATTTTTTCCGGGTTAATGTCTTATTTGAGTGCGGTGTTCTGGTTGTCGCTTATCGTGGTGGGGTTGGCAATTGCTGTTCAGGCAACTTATGTGCGTCCGGAATATTTCGCCAATCCGTCGTTATTCCCAACCTGGCCGGTATTTGACTCAGAAAGAGCATTGAACCTGTTTATTGTTTCTATGGCATTAGTGTTTGCACCCAAACTGTTTGGTTGGCTGGCGGCGCTACTCAATATTCCACGCTGCATGCAATTTGGCGGGCCGCTGTTGCTGACCGTAAGCACATTACTGGAAATTATCATGTCTGCCTTGTACGCACCTGTTTTAATGGTGCATCAATTTATGGTGGTAGTGGGGATTTTTCGTGGCAAAGACAGTGGCTGGATGCCGCAATCGCGCGATGACGGTGCCTTAAGCTGGAAATCGGTCGCCCGGGCACATCTTGGTCATACCCTGTTCGGGGTTATACTGGCCATTATCGCCTTATTGATCAGCAAACAACTGTTTTACTGGTTATTGCCAATCACCAGCGGGCTGATGCTGTCTATTCCGCTATCCTGGTTAAGCGGCGGCAAACGACGAAGCAAATGGCTTAAACCGCTGGGGTTATTACGTGCTCCGCAGGAAAAGTATCCAGCACCGATACTGCTTCAGCTTGAACAGCAGCTGGCACAACAGCCGCCCCTTGCCCGGCAGCACGCCTTCAGAAAGTTAGTGCAGCATCCGAACTTATATCAATGGCATCTTGCACAACTGCCAGACAAGAGTGATCAGCAACCGGAATTTCATCCCCCACGGATTCTGGCTGAATGGAAAGTGCGCCATGCCAAAGATATGCAGCAGCTGGAAAGCTGGCTGGAACCAGCGGAATCCATTGCCATTCTAAGTCAACGTGAGTGCGTACAACAGCTAAAAGCACTTGATACCCCGGTTAGCAGACTGACGGCTTCGTCGGCTTGATATTCTGGTTGAAATCAGTAAATACAGCACCACCTGTTATCTTAGGCAGCAATAAAACACTGCTGTGCGTTTGCCAACCTCAAACAGTTAATCAAAGGAGTAATCTGATGATGCGAGTGAGAGATGTGATGACCCGAAAGCCTTTTTATCTGGATGCCGATGTCACGATTCAGGAGGTGTCGCAAGTGATGCGGGACAACGATCTGGGGTTTGTGCCACTCAACAAGGGTAATCGAATTATCGGTGTGGTAACGGACCGCGACATTGCCTTGCGCATCGTCGCCGAAGGCAGAAACCCTCACGAAAAAGCACAGCATATTGCTACGGAAAGAGTGCTCTATACTTATGAAGACACGCCGATTGAAGACGTCATCCAGAATATGGCTGATCAGCAAGTGCAACGCTTTCTGGTGCTGAATAATGCCAAAAATGAACAGTTGGTTGGCGTGGTGACATTGGGCGATATTGCTAACCACTGCAAAAATGCGGACATGTCAAAAAAAGTAATTAACGCCGTCAGACATTATCAATAACGTGCTGCCATGATCAGTTAAAACCGGGCGGTTCAGCAGGGTAACCACGGCTGAACTGCCCTTTTTCGTCGTGTCAGCGCAACTTCTGCAATGCCGTCTCAATACGTTCGGCAGCTGTCAGCAGCCGTGACACCTCCGTGGTATAGGCAAAACGCAGGTGATGAGCCGCCTGATAGTGGCCAAAGTCCTGCCCCGGCGTAATTGCAACGCCTGCTTCGTTCAACAGGTAACGAGACAGCTGCATGCTGTCTGTAACCTTGTCATTCAGTAATTTGCTGCAATCAGCGTATAGATAAAAAGCGCCCTGCGGTGTTACTGGAAATTCAAATCCCAGCGCAGTCAAAGCAGGTAACAAGGTGTCTCGCCGTTTTTCAAATGCCTGGCGCCGCTGTTCCAAAATATCCAGAGAACGTTGCTCAAACGCCGCCAATGCAGCGTATTGGGCCGTTGTCGGCGCTGCCAGGAACAGATTTTGTGCCAATCGTTCAATTGCCGGTTCAAGACTTTCTGGAATCACCAGCCAGCCCAAACGCCAGCCCGTCATACCAAAAAACTTTGAAAAACTGTTAATCACAATCGTATTGTCATCCACCTCAAGCGCCGAGGGTAAGTGCGTGCCGTCATAGTTCAGCCCGTGATAAATTTCATCAACAACCAATACGCCCTGCTTGCTGCGAACAGCATTGGCGAGCGCCTGCAAACGCGCTTTATCCAGAATGCTGCCGGTTGGATTGGATGGTGTTGCTACCAACGCCAGTTGAGTATTCTGATTCCAGTATTGTTCAATATGTTCAGGAGTCAGCTGATAATCTGATTCGGCATTTACCGGCACTGCCACAGCAGAAGCCTCTACAAACCGGGCAAAATGACGATTGCACGGATAACCAGGGTCTGTCATCAATAAATGCTTGCCGGCTTCCAGCAAAGCGCCTATCGCCAGCAATAACGCACCAGATGCACCTGGCGTCACCACGATGCGGCGAGGAGAAATCGTCAGTTGATATTGCTGCTGATACCATTCAGCAATTTTTTCCCGTAATGCCATCAAGCCCAGCGATGGCGTATAAAAGGTGTCGCCTTGTTTCAGCGAAGCCACTGCCGCGTCAATGATTGGTTGCGGCGTTAAAAAATCCGGTTCGCCGATTTCCAGATGAATGATGTCCCTACCCTGTGCCTGCAGTGCTTTTCCCTGTGCCAGAATATCCATCACCTGAAACGGTTCAATATCTCTTGCACGTTGGCTGAGATTAATTTGCTTGCTCATGTAGCTCCCGTAATGTCTGCGCCGTCACATAGTCACCCTTGATAGGCAAACCGGCTAATACCGTTGCCGGCAAACCCGGCTCGCCGAGCTGATCAAGCACACAGATCGCGCCGTGAAAGTCTTCATCAAGCGTATAGCCATTCGCGGTTATCAATGTTGTTAACCCCGCTGATCTCGCCGCTAACAAGCCATTGGCAGAGTCTTCGATGACCAGACAATCGGTTGCCACCAGATCCAGTTGTTGCAGACAGAGATTGAAAATATCTGCCGCCGGTTTTTTCGCCGGCACCATATCACCCGCGGCAATATAATCAAACCACTGCAGCGCTGGCTCGCCAAGTGTTGCAGTTATTAACGCCGTGACATTCTCTGGCGTGGTCGTGGTGGCGATTGCCAGGCGAATACCCTCCGACTTGAGTTCTGTTATCAGCCGCTGGACGCCGGGACGCAAACCGATCGTCTGCTGCTGCAAAATAGTTCGGTAATGACGGGTTTTATCGGCGTGCAGTTTTGCAATGGTCAACAGGGCATCCCTGGTCGTGCCACATTGCGTATGAAAGTTATCAAGATAGTATTGAATACGTTCCTTACCGCCTGTTACAGCCAGAAGCTGTCCATATAATGTTTCGTCCCAATGCCAGTTAAGACCAGCTTCGGCGAATGCGCGATTGAAGGCCAAACGGTGCCCGTCACGTTCGGTTTCTGCCAAAGTGCCATCCACGTCAAAGATAACGGCTTTTAAATGTTTCATCGTCTTTTCACATTGAAAAATGGGTTAAGATAGGCCAATTGTTTTGCACAAGCTAAAAGCTTCTGGTATAGATGCGCCCTTGTTTTTAGAAAGATTATGAGGTTTGCCAAAATGGACCCGAACCAAGACGAAGTCAATTTCACTCCCTACCAGCCAGGTACTGATGAAGAGTACATGAGCAAGGATATGGTAAAGCATTTTCGAACTATTCTCGAAAACTGGCGTTCTCAACTGATGGAAGAAGTTGACCGTACTGTGCTCCATATGCAGGACGAAGCAGCAAACTTCCCGGACCCGAACGATCGTGCTACTCAGGAAGAAGAATTCACACTAGAATTACGTACTCGTGATCGTGAACGTAAGCTGATCAAAAAAATTGAAGAATCACTGATTGATCTGGATAAAGGTGATTACGGCTATTGCGAGTCATGCGGCGTAGAGATCGGTATTCGTCGACTGGAAGCACGCCCTACCGCAACGCTGTGTATTGATTGTAAAACGCTGGATGAAATCCGCGAGAAAAACCGCGCCTGATCAGCAAGCAGTCATTTTCTGTCAGTCAAGATACCCCCTAAGGCTCTGTGGCAACACAGGGCCTTTATCGTTCATGGATATAGAGTAAATCCACCCCGCTATGCGTCCCCGACTCGGCCTGTAACGTCCAGATTTTGCTTAAGGTATAGCGCAGCTGTACGGTACTCACCGGTTCAAAAATACCAATCCCGTAACCAACATATAACTTAGGCGACAGATACTTGCCGATCTGCACAGCAGCGGTATCCGGATCTTCACCGCTAAACTCAACAGAATCCAGTCCAAAGGTACCGGCAATCTGTTCACTGATAGCATTACCATTACTCACGCCAAGACTGGTCGCAGCAGAGGCCAGCATCGCTGCATCACTTGACCTGGCCTGGCCGAGTGGCCGCCCCAGAATGATATATGACAGAACATTTTCCTGACTCATCGCCGGGACGGAAAACAATAGCGCCTGCGGATTATTTGCCGGACCGGAAAGATGGATACCCGCTTCATAATCTGAGCCTTTACGCACTGCCCGGATATCAAGATCAGGATTATCAATCGCTGCCCCCGAAAAGCGTACTTTACCGTCGTTAATCGTCAATTGCCGGCCATACGCCGCGTAGATACCATCATTTACGGTTATTTCGCCATTACCCATCAGCAATTCACCAGCATCGCCATAGATGCGTAAATCACCTCCCAGACGGCCGGTAAAGCCCATTGCCCGAATCATTACCTTGTCACCTAATTGCACAGTGACATCAACATCTGTGGCCAGTCGCATTTTTTCAGCATCGCTTTCCCCGACAATAACGACATCCTTGCTGGGTGAAACTGAGGTATTAAAGTCCATCGGTGCCAGTTCGGCAGCAGGAATCATCACGCTACCGGTAACCTTGGCGGCATCGGGTGATACCGATAGTTGTAAGTCTGGTGAGGCAATCACATAGGCTTCCGGCAGGTTCATCAACTCCAGATCTTTGCCTTTGATCGTTGCATCCAGTAACCAGTCAGCTTCATTCATGGTGAAATCGCTGGCAACTTCCAGCTGTCCTTCTGCTGATTGCGCCTGTAGTAACAAGGTCAGCCCCGACAAAGGATCGCCCGTGATATCGGCATTGATTGCTTGCAGAGTAATGCCCAGATCAACCAGAAAAATCTGTGCATCACGCAAACTGATGGCACTGGTTATTTGTGGATGATTTATCGTGCCTTGCAGATCGAGATGCAGCTGCAAGTTTCCGCTCAGCTCATCAAAAACCAGGGTTTGCAGATTCAGTTCTGCCAGATCCTCCGCCGAGGTCTGAACTTGCAGTGCTATTTCGGTATCTGTTGGCGCGGCCAGAAAGGTTTGTAATGCCGTGGTTTGCAATCTGGCCTCAAGTGGCTGCACACCAGCAATATCTGGTGCAATCGTCATGGCGACATTAGTGGCTTGTTTGCTGAGCTGATAACGCAAGGCCACGGTATCAAATTCAACCGGCTGCTGCTGATTCAGTCCTTCCGCCTGTAATTTCAGCGTCGCTTCATTCAGTACAAGTTCTCCAGCACCCGTAATATCCTCCTCGGCATCCATTGCCAGTTGCAGTTGCCCTGAGATGAAGCCAGACAGAGTTGCAAACTCCTTTATCCAGGGCCTGACAATATCAACTGAAAAGGCATCAACAGACATTTCTCCCTGCCAGCCGTTAGCCGAGTTATCTCCCTGCAAACAGATTTTTTGTTCGTTTGATCGCCAGCAATGTGACGAAAAAACCTGCTTATCCGCAGAGAGTTGAATGCCGCCATGCTCGCTGAGCTGCCACTCACCAGCAAGCTCGTTAGCTAATGTCATGGCCTGCAATCGGCCGGTCCAATTATTATCGCTGTCCAGCCCGCCGCGTAACAAAGTGGACAGCGTGACTATCTCAGACTGAAGCTCCAGTCCCAATTGATGATCTTTTCGTTTTCCATTCAGGTGCAAATCGATTGAATCAATAGTGTTTCCGCCAACATCAATTGCTGTCGATTGCAGGTGTAATTTGCTTTGTTGATTATCCGTCAGATCAATCTGTGCATCCGCGTCAATTGCACCCACATGAAACTGATCCGCCCACTGAATTGCTGAACCGCTTATATCAGCCTGCAGTTTCAGCCTTGCCAGCTCTCCAGACAGTACTCCCTGGCCATTCAGGCTTCCTGACAGCTGCGGATGAAAGTCCCGCAAGTCTGATGACGCCAGCTTCCAGTTCACGCCAAGTTGCTGACCAACTTTTCCATCCATTGCCAGCTGCGACTCACCCAGCCGCAGCAGCAGATTATCAACAGAAATATCGCTATTTATTGCCGTTAAATTGCTGTTCAGCAGGAACTGCCTCTCACGCAACGTACCGCTCAGTTGCAGCTCTTTTACGCCAACTTGCAGTTGATTCTCACTGTTTTCTTCAATATGTAGTTGTGTCTGCCCGCTGATTTTCCCCGGCCAGTCAGCGATAAAGGCGGCAGGGTTCACTTGATTCAGTGTCAGATCGCCATCGACCAACAGCTTGTTCTGCCAGTTGACAACGCCTGCAAAACCCGCGTCACCACCGGCGGCGGTTACTTTGGCGTTAACATCTGTTACACCCTGTTCGGGGCTTGTCGCTTTTAACGTCAGCAGCAACGGAATCTGATCGACAATAAAGTCCGAATCCACTGTGAGATCAAACAGCTGTTCCTTGCCTCCCACTGTGATGTGACCGGCATAGCTTTCTACTGATACACCGCTCAATGTGGCGGGAATTTGCAACTTTTCCCATCTACCGTCCAGTTGATAATGTAATGCCGGCTGCCAGCCAACATCGCCACTTACGGAAACATTTGCCAATGCCGATTTTACATCCAGCGTCTGAATCGCAATCTGCTGTTGATTTCCTCGTATATCAGTAGATACCGTCAACGCCTGCTCTAACGCGGTCAGTGAGCTTGTCAGCAGTAAATGATAGTCCTGTACTGAACCATTCAGTGACAGATCTCCATTTATTTCTGCCAGCAAATTCTCCTCCTCGTCCAGCCATGGCCATTGCATTTGTGCCCAGCTGGCCTCAATCGCAAATGTTGATTGCAACGGATCTACCGGAACCGTGATATCACCATGCAATTCGGTAAAACCTGTCTGGCCGACTGCCGCCATCAAATCAACCCGCCATTGACTTAAATCAGCGGAATTAATACTCAGGCTTGCTGATACTGGCGGATGCACTGCAGCAAACTCCTGCAGTTCAAAATCGAGTTCGAGCTTGGCATTATGCAGTGTGCCCTGCGCATCAAGATCGACATTGTTCAACTCACCAATGTCGGTTGCCAGAATAGGTGCCAGTGGCAAACTGCTGCTTTCAACACTGAGTTGCCACTTCAGATCATCCAGCAAGTCAGCGACCATAAGAGTTTGCTCAGAAGCAAATGGCTCACCCAGTTGCTGACGTACAGTCATCTGCTCAATATCACCGGTAATGGTGCCGGTCGCCGAGATCAGCCCCCAGTTATCATCGTTGATGCGCAGGCCATAATTCAAATTAGTGACATACGATCCGCTGAGATTGACATCGCCAATCAATGTTATCGCCAGCACCTCGCGATTCAGGCTTAAGGAGGAAATAATAAGCCGATCATAATTAAAGCGTAATGAGGTATCGAAACGATCAAACAATAGTGTGGTAACACCTTGTCTATCAGTCATATTCGCCTGTGTTATGCGAAATGAACGCAAGTGAATCGGCAGCGGCAAATTGATGTCGGGAAGCGTCAGTTCGCTATCAGAATCCGCCTCAACAGTCGTCTCTCCCTGCTCAATTTGTAGCTTGTTTATATGTAACTGATTAATAATGAAACGGCCGGAAAACAGGGACCATAACTGCCAGCGGCCATCAATATTATCTATATAGATCGCATCACCTTCATCGGGAACATAAGATATTCCCTTCAGGTAAACGCCGTTGTAAAGCCGGCCACTGGCTTCTTTTATGCTGAGTGCTGGCAGAATTTTCTGGGTAAAACCGAGGGCTGTATTAAAACCGGATTGCGTCATCAGCAGCCAATAAGAGGCCGCCACGATGGTCAGCAATAAGGTAGTAGCGATTATCCATAATGCGCGTTTTATCACAAATCAGGCCCTATCACGATATGTAAACCAATCGGCTTATCTTCATCTGAAATGCCGCTGGCGACATCCACCCGGATTAAACCAACCGGCGAACGCCAGCGAATACCGACACCGACACTATACTCTATTGGATCTGACCAACTGTTGAACGCGTTACCAAAATCAGTAAATATCGCGGCACCCCAATTCTGTACAAACATATGTTCATATTCAACACTGCCAACGGCCATATAGCGCCCGCCAACCACTTCATCCAGATCATTTTCCGGCCCTAGTGACTCAAAATCAAAGCCGCGAATACTATTATCGCCCCCGGCAAAGAACCGCAAGGAACTAGGGAGTTTGGAAAAATCACTGACTTCTGTAGCGCCCACTGCGCCGCGGGTAATAATCCGACTGGAAGAGCCAAAACCCTGGATATACTTGCCGCGGAGAATTATCTGAGTAAAGCTGATATCAGAAAGGATACCTTCTGCTGCGCCGCTTAACTCGATACTCAACCGCCCTCCCTGACGCGTATAAATCGTGTCATCTGCCCAAGTTCGGGCGAAGGCAATACCGGGAATTAGCAGCGATGTTGAGGCAGAGTCATCAGAAACATCAAAGCTTTCATTCAGAAACTTGAGACTGCCGGTTTCTTCCCATCCCCAGCGCATTCGCGTGTAATAACTGCCTAATGCTATTGAACGACTTTCACTGGTATCGGTATCCTGTTGTTTTAATTCAGAGTTAAAACCAATCGTATCAATATTCTCACTCCAGAATGGCATTTGATAATCTGCTGTTATCCGATTGGCAATTTGCGATAATCGACTGTCTATCGATAATCGATGTCCACGATCATTGACATAGCGATTCTGCCAGCCGAGTCCCACCCTTGCGCCCGTATCTGTCCCATATCCCAGTCCCGCGCTGTAGCGATGCTTCAGGTTTTCATCAAGCGATACATCAATTGGCACATCACCATTTTCACGTAGCGCGGTCAGTGCCTGCGC
>CANRLD010000052.1 GCA_947631375.1 uncultured Methylophaga sp.
CTTCGGCAGCGCCCTGAAAGCGCGTTTCAATTTCAGCGGGTAATGCCAGTTCACGTTCAACCTGTTCTATCGCTGATACCGCCTGCCCGAGTGACGCGCCAGCAGCCAGATTAAAGGAAATGGTAGCGACCGGAAACTGCCCCTGATGATTGACCACCAGCGGTGCTGGCCGTTGATGCAAGCGTGCGATACTGGCCAGCGGCGCTTGTCCGCCAGAACCGGTGGGCACATAAAGACTGCGTAATCCCTCGGGGCCTTCAGCCAACGCCGGATCAACTTCCAGCACCACCCGGTACTGATTTGCCTGGGTAAACAAGGTGGAAATTTGCCGCTGACTAAAGGCATTCTGCAAAGTGGCGGCAATGGTCGATACACTCACATCAAGACGTGACGCTGCATCACGATCAATCTCCAGATAAAGCTCCTGCCCCTGTTGCTGTAAGTCTGATGCCACATCGGCCAACTCAGGTCGCAAGCTCAGTGCTTCTATCAGCTGTGGCACCCATTCTGCCAGCGTGTCACTGTCAAGACTGGTGAGCGTGAACTGATATTGAGTACGGGCAACCCGATCTTCGATACTCAATTCCTGCACTGGCTGGAACCAGGCGTCGATGCCACCAACTTCCGCAGCGCGCTGACGCAGTCGATCAATAACGTCGAAGACAGATTCATTACGCAAATTGTGGGCGGGCAAATTGATAAACATTCGGCCGCTGTTAAGGGTGGTATTGGTGCCATCGACGCCGATAAAAGATGACAGACTGTTTACACCGGGGTCAGCCAGCAATGCCGCCGCCAGTGCTTGCTGACGCTCACTCATCGCAGCAAACGACGTTACCTGTGGGGTCTCGGTCACCACTTGAATCACGCCACTATCCTGTAACGGAAAGAAATCCTTGTGAACCGCAAAATACAACAACACCGTCAACACAATGGTGCCCAACATCACCAGTAACGTTGCCGGTTGCCGCTCAAGCACCCAATCGAGCGCCCTGCCATACCAACGAATAATACGACTCATCAGATCCGTTCCCTGCAGGTCGTCTTCATCACTGTGCCCCAGAGGTTCACGCAACATCCGGGCACACATCATCGGTGTCAATGTCAGCGATACCACCAGCGAGATGGCAATCGCTACTGCCAGAGTAACGGCAAACTCGTGGAATAACCGTCCCACCAAATCGCTCATAAATAACAGCGGAATCAGTACGGCAATCAGGGAAAGCGTCAGGGAAACCAGAGTAAAACCGATCTCGGCTGCGCCTTTCAATGCTGCTTGCATCGGACTGGCACCTTGCTCACGATGACGGGCAATGTTTTCCAGCATCACAATGGCATCATCCACCACAAAGCCGGTAGCGATGGTCAATGCCATCAAGGTGAGATTGTTGATGGAAAACCCCATCAGATACATAAAACCAAAGGTGCCGACCAGCGACAACGGTACGGCAATACTCGGAATAATGGTGGCAGAAAAACTGCGCAAGAAAACGAAAGTCACTAAGACCACCAGCGCAATCGCGAACAGCAACTCCTTTTGCACATCCTTCACCGAAGCACGGATGCTTTGCGTACGGTCTGTGAGTACCATCACATCCACCGCTGCCGGTAAAGTTGCCGTCAGCTGTGGCAGCAAGGCCTGCACCCGATCGGCTACTTCAATAACATTTGCTCCCGGCTGACGCTGCACATTAAGCAGTACCGCGGGTTGTGTATCCGCCCAGGCAGCCAGAAAACGATCTTCAGCCCCGTCAACAATGTTCGCCACATCACCAAGGCGTAATGCCCTGCCATCATTCCAGGTCAGGATCAGATCACGGTAATCCTCTACTGAGCGGATTTGATCATTGGCATCAAGCATGGTGGTGCGATGCGGACCATCAAAGCTGCCTTTCGGCTGGTTGACGTTGGTGGCTGCTATGACCGACCGCACATCATCCAAACTCAAACCATAGGCAGCAATAGCCGCCGGATTGGCCTGTACCCGCAAAGCAGGTCGCTGACCGCCCGCCAGACTGACCATGCCAACACCGGACAATTGCGCCAGCTTTTGCGCCATACGGGTATCGACCAGATCGTGAACCTTGGGCAGCGGCAGTTCATTTGAGGTAATCGCCAGGGTAAGGATCGGCGCATCAGCCGGATTGACCTTGCGATAAATTGGCGGCGTCGGCAAATCATTGGGCAGCAAGCTGTCAGCGGTATTAATCGCCGCCTGAACCTCTTGTTCCGCCACCCCAAGATCCACCTCCAGACCAAATTGCAGGGTGATCACTGATGCTCCACCAGAACTGGTGGACGACATTTGTTTAAGACCGGGGATCTGCCCCAGATACCGCTCCAACGGCGCGGTGATAGTGCGTGCAGTGATTTCCGGCCCAGCTCCTGGCTGGAAAGTGAAAATCTGGATAATGGGATAATCGACCTGTGGCAGCGCTGACACCGGCAACAATCGCCAGGCGATAATACCGATCACCAACACAGCCGCCATCAACAACGATGTGGCCACCGGCCGTAGGATAAAAGGACGCGACAGCTGTCTCATACCGATTCACGTTCGCGTCGTGAGCCTGATGATTTCAACATCAGCTGTTGTTTTCATCACTCAGGATCACCTCTCGTCCATCCCGTAACCGATCAAGCCCTTCCAGCACCACCAGATCGCCTTCTGCCAAGCCTTCGCTAACAGCGACCAAACCATCTGCCGCTGGCCCCAGTGTTACCGGTCTGGTGAAGGCTTGGCTCGCCTCTGGATCAACCACATAAACGTAAGTACCGCGGGCACCGAACTGGATTGCATCGGACGGAATGGTAATGACCGAGGTTAATCTGTTCAGCCGCAGCCGCACATTCACAAACTGGTTGGGAAACAATGCATCATCATCGTTGGTGAACAGCGCCTTGACCAGCAATGTGCCAGTGGCAGTGTCGATTTGGTTATCCAGTGTCAACAATTCGCCGGTAGCAATCACCTGCTGCTCGGAACGATCCAGCGCTTCCACCGGCAACATCGCGCCACTGGCCACAACGCGTCGCAAGGCGGGCACATCCACCTCGGAAACAGTGAACTGTACTGTGATGGGCCGCATCTGGGTAATCGTGACCAAGCCCTCACTGTCGCCAGCGTTAACAAGGTTACCGGCATCCATGCGACGCAGCCCCAGTTTGCCGGTAATAGGCGCTTCAATACGTGTCCAGGACAACTGCAAGCGCGCATCTTCCATTTGGGCTTCGTTAGCTTTCAGACTACCAAGCAATTCTTCCACCAAAGCGCGTTGACTGGTCAACTGCTGATGGGCGATAGAGTCCTGTCGATACAGATTTTCATATAATTCCAGATCGGCTCTGGCATTGGCTAACTGTGCCTGATTTTGCTGGTACAAGCCTTCTGCTTGATTCAACCTGGCCTGATACGGCAAGGGATCAATTTCTGCCAGGATGGTGCCCTGCTCAACCTCTGCACCCTCAGTGTAAAGCACGCGCGTCAACACTCCATCCACCCGACTGCGCACTGTTACCGTATTCAACGGTGTCACTGTACCGATGGACTTTATCTGCACATCGAGATCCCCCAATGCAGCAGGGATGGTACGCACAGGCACTGGCTGCCCCCAGGCGCTACGCGGCGGGAATTGTGGCGATGAAGATGGGATTTTGCTCAACAGATACCAGATGCCGGCTAATGCCAGCACCAGCAGCAAAATACCGATCAGACGTTTGTAACGAGAAGACGGTGGTGTGGCAACGGTCATGGAACAATACAAACTCAGCTTAAGGGAAAGAAACTCAGCCTGTCAGGGCCTCTAGGAGCAAGGGCCATCATAAAGGATCGACCTTCGGTTGAAAATGACCAGGGGTATAAAGATTTGTAAAGATACGATTGGCTCTCGGCCTCCTGTCAGCTACGGTTTCGAAAATATATGGCCACCGTTTTAGCTCGCATCCCAGTCAATCACAGTACTCAAGTCCGAAAACAGACACTATCGACCGCTCAGGACTATTCAATGACCTCTTCCACTTCAGACGTTCCTGTAGTCTGGTCGCCTGTGAACCATTGCCAGTTTTCCTTGAGCACGAGATTGCCATCCACATAGTGTGGATACGAGCGGCACTTACCGGCCATCAGCTCACCTTTGATATTTTCGTGATGATAAACAAACTCCAAACTGCCATCAGAATAGACCTTACCTTGAAGATGTCCGCTGACTATCTCTCCACCGCTATAGTCAGCCCACACACTATCTCCACATTGATGATAGTGAAATTGCGTCTGGCCACTAACTTCACCATTTTCTGAGTTAGATTTACCTTGAAAAACCCGATCGTTATAATTCATTATTTAACTCCCAATGATCAAGGGGTCAGCCAACTTGATTTTGATATTTCGTACTCTTCCTGTCTCCTCCATGAGTTTTTAATACTGCAGCTCTACCCGTTTGCTTGCAGACCCAGTGTTGAAAGCTCTCATTGCCTAGTGCCTCTCCCCGCAGAGTGGCATCAGTAATTTTTTGATTCATCTTCCCTAACGCCATTTTGTCCATCATTAACCTATAATGGTTCGCTCTTTCTTCTTTGCTAGCTGCCAGCGCAAGATAAAGTGGATGCTCTGTTATCAGCTGATCTTGTTCACCAAGTGCGTTGTGATGATAACTGGACCAAGGGTATTCTTGAATTGCTTTTACCATCTCGGCTTTTACAGGATTCATTTCAATATATTTGTAGAGTGCAAAAAGATAGTTGTCACTATCTATCAGGCAGGATTTGAAACGCCCTTCCCAAATAGTACCCGTGCGCTGTCGGCTGACATTAAAATATCTGACATAACGATTCGCCATCGACTGCATAAATACCGCCAGTTCGTGTTTATCTTTGGGAGTAAGAAGTAAGTGCAAGTGATTAGTCATGATGACATAAGCATGAAGCTGGCAGTCGGCTTTAGCCAGTGACTCTGCAATATCATTGAGAATACGAGCCATATCCTCTTCATTTTCAAATATATTTTGACGATTATTGCCTCGATGCATGATATGCAGAGGTTGATTGGGTAGAACCAATCGAGGGAGTCTTGCCATGTCGTTACATCCTTGTAGCGATAAGATTTTGGTTACTTTAATAACATCAGTTTAGGGAATCAAACCGAATCAAGTTGGCTGACCCCTTGATTCTCCTTTGCCATGTCGTTACATCCTTGTAGCGATAAGATTTTGGTTACTTTAATAACATCAGTTTAGGGAATCAAACCGAATCAAGTTGGCTGACCCCTTGATTCTCCTTGATTCTGGAAAGTTTTTAGTTGAAGAAGGTGGAAATCCGTGACAAGAGTCATCAAAGTGGGGATTGGGCTTGCAGTGCTTGCCGTTGCTATCACGGCGATGAACCTGCGCGCGGGTATCTCATCTCTCGCACCAGTCATTGGCCAGGTCGCGGAATCCTTTGGCATCAGTAATTCCACTGCGGGCATGTTGACCTCCCTTCCTGGATTCTGTTTCGCGGTCATGGGTTGGCTAGCGGTGCCCATCTCAAAACGCATGGGGCTCTCGCCAACACTTGTGGCCGGTAGCGCTGCGCTTCTGGTGGGCTTGGCCATTCGTCCGTTTGTGAACAACTACCTGCCGTTCCTTCTTCTGACCATGCTGCTCATCGCCGGTATCGCGGTGGCGAATATTTTGCTGCCCGCATGGATAAAAAAGCACAGTCGCGGCACCAATCAGGTTCGGCTGATGATGATCTACACGGCGGTGCTGGGTGGCTCCGGTGCGATTGGTCCGCTTTCCGCATTGCTGTTTAGCGGCTCCTCAGCCTGGCGTTGGGCGCTGGGCATCTGGGTTGTGCCGGTTATTGTTCAAGTGCTCGTGTGGGTCATTGTTATAAGTAAAACCAAGCGTGATGCGCCATCAACCGACGTGATACCAGACTCAGGCGTGCTGGACGGCGCAGCTAAATTGAGTGCAGTAAAGAACATCTCTAACCCTGGTGGATCGTTGATTAAGTCCCCAACGGCAATAGCGATGATGCTCTTCTTCGGCATCCAGTCATCCGGGGCGTATGCACAGATGGGCTGGCTGCCAGCCATTCTTGTGGAAGCTGGTGTCAGCGAGACCATTGCCTCCATCGCGCTAGCGGTGCTTGGTGGCTTCAACGTCATTGGCGGTGTGCTCATGCCGTGGCTACTATCCCGCATGAATAACGTGCTTCCGCTACCAATCATTCTCGGCTCGGTTACCACCATGGGTTGGCTTGGCGTCATGTTCGCACCGACAGCCATGCCGTTGCTGTGGGCGTCGCTGCTCGGTATCGGTGGCATGTGCTTCCCGCTGGCACTTGCGCTTTTAACCGCGCGCACCCGCTCGCCTCTGGTGACTGCACGTCTGTCCGGGTTTGTTCAGCCGGGCGGCTATATCATCGCCGGTATCGTTCCATTGCTCATGGGCTTTTTGTACTCTGCGACCGGCTCTTGGGATGCCGCACTAATTCTCGTGACCATCATGAGCCTTGCACTCATTGGGCTGGGTATTCGTGCGTCTCACAAAATCTACATTGATGATGAGCTCGCGCAGCAGGGTTAAGGCCGCAAGAGTGGAATGTGTACTCATAGTACTACACTGGAACTTGATGTCCGCCCAGTAAAACCAGAGCAACCGATTTGACTGGCTTTGATAGACCTAAAACTGCCCAGGCTTTTCTATCTGATACTATGTGTTCCGCTCCATCAGCTTATATGGCTAATAGAGCCGCATCACGATAGCCATCAAGTTTCAAATCAATAACATTAATGAGAGAAAAAGAATGAGTGAAAATTCACCAACAAAAACATTTCAACAACGTGTCGATGAATTCATTGCCGTTGCTAACCAGCAAGCAGCAGAAAGTAGTGTAGACGACGCCAATACAGCAATTTTATTTTCAGCCGCCCGATTTAATGCTTTCAGCGTTGCCCGCTCTGTTGAAAGTGCAGAGAATCTGCAAGCCGAAAAACAAGCGGCAATTGAATACTTCACTCAACGTTACGCAGAAATGCTAAATCAAAACCTGGAAGAACATATTGCCCGTTTTGATGACTATAGACAGAAATAATTCATCCATAAAAGACCAAAACACAAAGCCCTTTTCGCTGACAACAGGGCTTTGTCTTGATTGAAATGCCTCAGAATTTTCTACCGAAAAGTGCAATAACCTAAATCGAGTTGGCTGTTAATTACCAACCGAGTAGCAGCTTGAGATATCGGGCCATTGCTCAGCCTTGATAGTCGTGTAGTGTCTCCAGAACTCGTTATCGATGGCCTGCAATCTGGCGGGGGTATCTTCGCGACGATATCGTGCCAGGTGTGACGGGCCGCCGTTATAAGCGGCGTAAGTTGCCTTTATCAGATTGTCATCACCGCCGGGCTGCTTGTGCTCGCCTTTGCGGATCGCATAATCAATCATGTAATAAGTCAGAATTTCGATGCCGGCATTCACATTGTAATCAACCTCATCAACGAGGCGATCAAGATCATAAACCTTGCGCCAAACTCGACCGTTGATCTGCATCATGCCCACTGCTCCGCCGGCTGAACGCAACACTTGGGGATCGCTACTCGGGCCTGCGAACTGCCGCCAGCAGGATTCTTTCCATGCTGTGGCACGAACCAAAGGATCGAGTCGCTCTGTCATGCTGCCCGGCAAGCGATCATTTTCGGCCAGCCAGGCGCTGGCCTGTTCTTCCAACAAGCTGGCGACCAGCTCAAGGTAAACATCCAGGTTGTCCCGCTGCGGGACGAGCCCCTTCAACGCTTCAGCTGGGGAAATTCTGTCGGCATGAGCCGCCGACAATAACCACGCCCCTACCCAACCAAAACCACCGGTGATTTGTCGCGTTAATTCGGCTGTTGTGAATACAGCCTCGTCTCTGCCATTCAATCCAAATAAATCACGAAACTCTGGGTCAGCCTCCAAGGGTAACGGGGTAAAACTCGGCGGCACCGCTTCGGCAAGCAGTAAGCGGGCGAGCCGGCGCAGTCCATCACGGGTGATCTCAAAACCATATTCCGGCCCGAGGGCGTCGAGCGCTCGTAGCGCGTCACCACCGGCCATGAACGCGGCAAGCTTGAAATCAACTTCCAAACCAGGCGTCTCCAACCCTTCAAGTTCGCTCATCAGTGGTCGCAACCGATCCCATGTCGTCAGGAAAAGTTCACGAACTGGATCAGTCTCAGGATCATCGACCGTCAGCGCCTCGGCAATGGCGTGTCGCGCGTCCAGCAATATGGCAAGTAATTCAATACGTAAGGCATGGGAATTGGTTGAGCGGGCCAGCGCCGAAATGATGGTGGTCAGAAAGCCATCTAACTCATCTTCAAGGGTTTGCCACTCTGCCATCTCGCTGTCGTCAAAAGTAGGCTCGGGCACTTGATCGGCCTGTTCAGCAGCGCGAACCTGGAAAGCCAGCCAGGCTCTGACGCCTGCTTCTTCAGTTTGGAGGCGAGCAATGCGGGTCCGTTCAACCAACGACTGCTCACCATCTTGCGCACTACCTGGCCCCAGCAATTGTTCGATCAACTCATCAAGGCTGCTCAGTGGCCCGGCCAGGTCAATTTGAACACGCTTCATGCGCGGCAGCACCAACGTATCAGCGATGAGCTGAGCGGGTTTGCTCAACAGGCCAGGAGTGCTATCTGGACGCGATAACTCGATCGACGCTGGCACAAACTCTATGGCCTGTCCCAACGCCATAACCTGTGGCGTCAGTTTCAATGCAAGACGGCCCTGCCACGGTTTCGGCCCTCGACAGGCACCGAGCACATAAGCGCCGGTCGTGGCGGTCAATGCCATGCCGACAGACAATTGGCCATCCTCGGTCGCCACCAGCATATCGGACAACTCAACCCGATTACACGGATCGTTGCTGATGGTGCTCTGGCCATTCTCATCGAATTCAAGGGCGCGACTGATCGCGGACTGGAGATGAGCATTTTCAGCCAATAAAGGGATTTCAACTTCGCCCGCCGATAGCACGTTCGAACTGTACAACACGAAAAGCAGCCACCCAATCTGTTTCATTCGATGTTCCAGTGGTTAAAGCAAGATGAGTTAGGGATCAGGCTCTGCCCAAAGACAGGCTTGAAATATTATGCCGATATTTATTATGCAAGTGTTATCAACAATAACTTTCGACAATCAAGATCAATTATCTTGTCAGAGTAGTAGTGTTTATCCGTTATGAAACTACGTTGTTAATCATCCCTTAGCGCATTAACTCAGGGATTTCGCGTCTTTACGCTTTGTACTGTGACATGAGCTTTTCATTTCGTTCACGGCTTACGAACGATGGCTTAACTAGTTAATCGCGGTCAGGTGACTTTCGACATTAATTGACGAACTTCGTCAGAACGTAACGGCCTCACGAGGCGAGCCACCTCATTACCATCGCGCAGGAGAATCAACGTCGGCCAAAGCTTTACCTTGAACACTCGGCCCAGCCGTTTGCCCTTTCCATCATATATTTTAATATGGCGCAGTCCTGACTGCTCAGTTACGACTTCTTTTATCGCCGGACTTGCCGCCTGACAATGCCCACACCAGGGTGCGCCAAACTCAAGTAAGGTGTTACCAGTCAACTCGCCAATCTGGTCAACTGTAAGTGGTTCTTCTGTGTAATCAGCTGTAGAGCCAATATCACGGCGTTTCATCTCGTTTACTCCACCCACAAACTTGTCCATCAAGAATTGCTAGTACCTAGCACTATGAAACCGGAGAGGCGTAGAATCGCTGACTATTTTTGTGTCTTCAGCTTGAAGCCAGCTTCTTCGCCTCTTTTCGAATCAGCTCAAAACTCAAACTGGATAGAAGCGCTTTGTTAGTTATCTTTCGGCACGAAATTTGGCTGCATCAATAATGGACCAAAGCCAGGCAATCCCGGCAATCACTAATGGAAAAAGCAGAAACCACAGCGCCACACTCGCAAAGTAAAACAAGGCAAACAATATCGCTGCCAGTATACGCCCTTGGATTAACTGACCGAGGCCAGGAAAAAATACATTACACAAAGCAGCAATAACGTTACCGCCAGATCCTTGTCCAGACATCATCACCTCGAATATGAAAAGGATGGTTTATCACAAACCACATTTTGAAGATTATAAATCAATTGTGTCTGGGCTTGAGGAATCCACAAAATCGGGGTAGAACCCCAGTAATACAGCTTCAGGGAAAGCCTAGCCATCAGTACTCCTTCGTCTAGTCGTCGCAAGAACCAAGGCTCATAAGAACTGAACTTTCTGAATGCACATACCATGCTTGGCAATTATTGAGCACTCATCTGAGTGGGCGGCCGTAGCGTGACTCCACCATCAAGCTGTCGGACTGTTTTTTCGATCGCTGCGCATATTTTCTGGTCAAATTGACTCGACCTTTGGGTCTTTTCCGGCCATCGATATAGGGGCAAGTCAGCGCTTTCGGAGGAGCGTGCGCTTGCTCTTTGTAGTGACTCCAATACCGAAGATATAAATTTGCCGTTGTTGATGCTTTGTTCTTTGAACACTGGCCGTCCATCAACGTAGCGAAGCGATAGCAGGTCGTCTGGGATATCGATCGGTGGCAAATCTAGTGTCTCAGATTGATCCCACCAGTATCGTGATGCCGAGTACGACTCTGACAACACATCATGGCAAGTGAGCGGTGTGCTAGCTTGCCTGCGTTTGCGTCTCC
>CANRLD010000053.1 GCA_947631375.1 uncultured Methylophaga sp.
TGGTGTATCTGTCAGGTTTTCTGGAAAACCACCATCATCAGGTGGGGGCAACAGCCATTCAACTGGGCGTTGCCAAAGTCAATCACAGCATGCTGGAAGCGTTCATTCTGGGTATTTTCTGTAATGTACTGGTCTGTCTGGCCAGCTGGATGGCCTACGCTTCCCGTACCGTAACGGATAAGATTCTGGCGATTATTTTCCCCATTTCGGCCTTTGTTGCCATGGGTTTTGAACACTCTATCGCCAATCTGTATATGATTCCTGTAGCGATGCTGGCAGCAACAGAGCCAGCAGCCCTCGCACAATCGGGTCTATCAACAGACCAGCTTGCCAACCTGGATTGTTCCGGCTTGATCAGTAACCTGATTCCGGTCACCTTGGGCAATATCGTCGGGGGCGCACTGTTTGTCGCCATGACCTACTATCTGGTCTATGTTTATTCTGCCAAATCAACCGATTAAACGAACAGCGGGGTGTAACCACCCCGCTATCCGATAACAACATTACTATCAATGCTTGGTAATCTTGCTGAACACCAATGCGTCATTTTCAACATCGACTTTGATAACATCGTTCGCGCCAAACCGCCCGGCGAGCAGATCCTGCGCCAACGGATTTTCCAGCTCCTGCTGAATCGCCCGTTTCAACGGACGAGCACCATACACCGGGTCGAAACCCGCTTCAGCCAGTCTATCCAGCGCCGCATCTGATAATTCCAGTCCCATATCCCGCTCGGCCAGACGTTGACGCAGATGTGCCAGCTGAATATCGGCAATAGCACGGATTTGCGTTTTTTGTAATGGATGAAAGACCACCACTTCATCCACCCGGTTAATAAATTCCGGACGGAAATGCTGACCGACAATCTCCATCACCGCACTTTTCATCGTGTCGTAATTGTCGTCACCCACCATTTCCTGAATCACATTCGATCCCAGATTCGAGGTCATCACAATCACGGTATTTCTGAAATCAACAGTACGACCTTGCCCGTCAGTCAACCGACCGTCATCCAGCACTTGCAACAGGATATTGAACACATCCGGATGGGCTTTTTCCACTTCATCCAGCAAAATTACTGAATAGGGTTTACGACGCACCGCTTCGGTCAGATAACCTCCTTCCTCATAGCCGACATAGCCCGGCGGCGCCCCAATCAGTCGCGCCACGGAATGTTTTTCCATAAATTCGGACATATCAATGCGCACCATGGCATCTTCCGTATCAAACAGGAACACTGCCAGTGATTTACACAGCTCTGTTTTACCCACACCGGTTGGTCCCAAAAACAGGAAGGAACCGTTTGGCCGATTGGGATCTGACAAGCCGGCACGGCTGCGACGAATCGCATTGGCTACCGAGGTGACGGCCTCATCCTGACCGACCACCCGTTCATGCAGCGCCTCATCCATATTCAGTAATTTGTCGCGCTCACCTTCCAGCATTTTAGACACTGGAATTCCGGTCCATTTGGAGACGACTTCGGCGATTTCTTCTTCACCCACTTTGTTACGCAATAAGGTGAACTCCTGCATTTCAGCTTGTGTGGCAAAATCCAGTTGCTTTTCCAATGCTGGAATGCGTCCATATTGCAGCTCAGACATTTTTTCCAGATTACCGCTACGATTAGCGGCTTCTAACTCCAGCCGAGCTTTTTCCAGTTCTTCCTTGATATGTTGACTGCCATGCAGGGCGGCCTTTTCCGACTTCCAGACTTCTTCCAGATCGGTGTATTCGCGTGCCAGCTTTTTCATTTCTGTTTCCAGCGTATCCAGACGCTTTTTGGACGCTTCATCCGTTTCTTTCTGCAAGGCAACGCGTTCTATTTTCAGCTGAATCAACCGCCTTTCCAGACGATCCAGGGCTTCCGGCTTGGAGTCAATTTCCATCCGGATACGACTGGCGGCTTCGTCGATCAAGTCGATGGCTTTATCCGGCAGATTTCTATCAGTGATGTAACGATGCGATAAAGTGGCCGCCGCAACAATCGCCGGATCAGTGATATCCACACCATGATGCACTTCATAGCGCTCACTTAAGCCCCGTAAAATCGCAATGGTGGACTCCACGCTGGGCTCGCCGACAATCACTTTCTGGAAACGTCGTTCCAGCGCCGCATCTTTTTCCACATATTGACGATATTCATCCAGGGTGGTCGCGCCAATGCAATGTAACTCACCACGCGCCAGCGCAGGTTTCAGCATATTACCAGCGTCCATTGATCCTTCGGCCTTGCCGGCTCCGACCATAGTATGAATTTCGTCGATAAACAGGATGATTTGCCCTTCCTGTTTGGACAGATCGTTAAGAACCGCTTTCAAGCGTTCTTCAAATTCACCACGGAATTTGGCGCCGGCAATCAGGGCGCCCATATCCAGAGCAAGCACTCGCTTATGCTTCATGCCTTCCGGTACTTCACCATTGATAATGCGTTGTGCCAAGCCTTCGACAATCGCTGTTTTACCCACACCCGGCTCGCCGATCAGTACCGGGTTATTTTTGGTGCGGCGCTGCAATACCTGAATCGTACGACGGATCTCATCATCGCGGCCAATCACCGGATCCAGCTTGCCGCTTTCGGCTCGTGCGGTCAGATCAATGGTGTATTTCTCCAGCGCCTGACGCTGTTCTTCTGCATTTTGGTCGGTCACGCGTTCGCCCCCACGAATTTTGTCTATCACATTGGTGACGTTAGTTTTATTGGCACCATGTTTACGCAGTAAATCGCCGGCCTGGTTTTTATCTTCCACCAGCGCCAGTACCAACAATTCGCTGGAAATAAATTGATCTTGACGTTGTTGCGCTAATTTATCGGTTTGATTCAGCAGGCGACTCAAATCATTGGAAATGCGGATATCGCCATTGCCGCCCTCGACTTGCGGAAAACGGTGTAGCTGTGCTTCCAGATCGGCCTGGTATGCCGGCACGTTTACGCCACTTTGCGCCAGTAACGGTTTTACCGTACCACCTTGCTGATTTAACAATGCCAACACTAAGTGTGCAGGTTCGATAATTTGATGATCGCGGCCAACAGCCAGACTTTGAGCAGCAGCAAGTGCTTCCTGAAACTTGCTGGTAAGTTTGTCAATTTGCATTGCAATAACCCTGTAAAAAATAAGTTAATTACAACATGGGGGAGAACTGCAAAAAATCAAGTCGCTACGCATAAACATCGCTAGCCGAGTTGATTACCACAATACAGGCGAATGTTCGCTAGGTTGCCGGCGTTTCTATTGCCAGCGTAATCGCTTTCAAACACTGTTCCATCGATTCTGCTGAACACGTTAATGGTGGCACCATCAATAATCGTACCCTGCTCGGTACAAAGGGGGCGGTAAAGACTTTTCCTTGCGCACTAACCCCATCAATACGCACTGGAAAAACGGCAGCATCTGACCAGCTGGCCAGCCATGCAACACCGCCTTTTATTTTCCGTGGCGGATCCGTGTCCAGATGAATTTTACCGTGCGGAAACAAGGCGATGACTTCTCCCTGCTGTAAGGCCCGCAATGCTTGCCGCAAAGCCTGTTCCGGGCGACCGCTGCGGTCTACCGGGATACAACCGGCTTTTTTGAACAGCCAGCTGACGATGGGGCGTTGATATTCCTCACGGGCAATTAAAAACCGCAGTGGCCGACGACTGGCAGCAATTAACAATAAGGGGTCAACGCCTGACACATGATTGGCGACCACAATGGCCGCGCCGCTTTCCGGTAATGCAATGTGCTCATCTGGTAATCGGTGCAGATAGCGGCAAAGTAAGCGGGTCCAGCCATCCAGCCAGTTGACGGTTGGGCCGCCCCAGTCAGCTCTGGCATGGTACAAACCAATCAGCCAGATGCTGATACCAACAGCAACACTCAGCAAAATAAAAGTGATCATTGCACTTCGAACGGTGTGGTATCTCCCCTTCCGATACGCGCTATTTCCGGCAGATCATTAATAAATTCCACCACGGTGGTCGGCTCATTACCACAGGCGCCACCATCAATAATCAAATCAACGTGTTTGCCAATCTGTTCGGCAATTTCCTCGGCTTCGGTCATTGGCAGTGATTCCCCCGGCATGATCAAGGTCGAACTCATCAACGGTTCATTAAGTTCTGCCAGCAGGGCCAGCGCGATATTATGCGTTGGGATCCGTAAACCAATCGTTTTTCGTTTAGGGTGCTGTAATCGGCGCGGCACCTCTTTTGTCGCTGGCAGCACAAACGTATAGGGGCCAGGTGTATAGGCTTTTATCAGCCGAAATACCGCATTGTTGAACTTGGCGTAAACCGATAACTCCGACAGATCCCGGCATACCAGTGTGAAGTTATGACTATCATCCAGTTGTCGCAAGCGGCGGATCCGCTCCATGGCTGTCTTGTTGCCCAGATGACAGCCCAGCGCATAGCCCGAATCGGTCGGATACACAACCAGTCCGCCATTTAAAATAATCTGACAAGCCTGCTTGATCAGTCGTTGCTGCGGGTTCTGCGGATGAATTTGAAAATACTGACTCATTTAACACCTTCTGTGTTTGTTACCTGTCTAAACAGCGTGAAACAGCCTACTTTACTGCCACACCGACCATACTGGGGTACATGAGGCCGGTAAAGGCAAAAACCGCCCGAGCTCTGTCCAGCGTTGTTCCGGGCTGTGAAAGTCCGATCCGCAGGAAGCCAGCAGATCATAGCGTTTTGCCAGACTGGCGATATTGTGTATCTGCTCAGGATGTTGCGGCCCCGAACTGACTTCAATTCCCTGTCCGCCTGCCATCTTGAAGTCATCAATCAACCGGCGAAGTTTCGTCGCACTGAGCTTGTAGCGTAACGGATGCGCAATAACTGCCTGCCCACCAGCGCCGACAATCCACTCAACCGCCGACGTCAAATCTGTCCACTGTCCTGGCACATATCCCGGTTTACCGCGTACCAGAAAACGTTTGAAGACATCTTTGGTGTCGCTGGCATAACCTTTTTCCATCAAAAACTGGGCAAAATGCATCCGCCCCAACATGGTTTTTGACGCATATTGACTGGCTCCTTCCAGCGCCCCTTCAATGCCGGCTTTTGCCAGACGCCGCGCAATTTCTTCCGCCCGCTGCTGGCGATAGTGGCGAAGTGCCGCTAACCCCGATTGCAGGGCAACATTATTGATATCGATATTCAAGCCAATAATGTGAATGGTCTGGCTGTACCAGCTCACCGATATTTCTACGCCGGGCACCAATGTTAATGGCGTGTCTGCCGCTGCCTGTGTTGCAGCAATAATTCCTTCGGTACCGTCGTGATCGGTCAGGGCCAGCACATCCACACCTTGTTGAATCGCCCGCTCAACCAGTGTTTCCGGCGACAATGCACCGTCAGATGCAGTGGAATGGCAATGCAGGTCATAATGCGTCATGGTGTTGATTTTACGTTAGAATGTGCCATCACTGTACTAATGAAAGAAAAAGATGAAATTATTAACAGATTTTTTACCGATTATTCTGTTTTTCATTGCCTATAAATTTGGCGGTGGAACCTATCACTGGAACGGGCAGGAATATGAGGTCGCCGGTATTTACGCAGCGACTGCCGTCATGATGGTAGCGACTCTGCTGCAAGTCGCCTGGGGCTGGCTGCGCCATAGAAAGGTTGAAAGACAACATTTGCTGACGCTGATTCTGGTCATGGTACTCGGGGGCGCAACATTGTGGTTACAAAATCCGGAATTTGTGATGTGGAAACCCACCGCCGTCAACTGGTTATTCGCTCTGGCCTTTATTGCTGCCAGAGTATTTACCGACAAAACCTTGCTGGAACGCTTGATGGCTTCCCATCTGCAACTGCCAACTGTCGTCTGGTCACGCCTTAATACAGCATGGATTCTGTTTTTTATTTTTTCGGGTCTGCTGAATATCTATATTGCCTATAACTACTCGGAAGAAGCCTGGGTAAACTTTAAATTATTTGGTTCATTAGCCATTACAGTGGTATTTATTGCCGGACAGGCGCTTTATTTGTCCCGCCATATTAGTGATCCCTCTGACTCCAAGGATGTCTCATGATGCTTTATGCCATTATCAGCGAAGATAAGCCCGACAGCCTGCAACGGCGTCTGGCTGCCCGCCCCGCCCATCTTGCCCGCTTACAGCAATTACAAGATGAAGGCCGTTTAGTGCTTGCGGGGCCACACCCGGCAATTGATAGTAATGATCCGGGCGAAGCCGGTTTCAGCGGCAGCCTGGTTGTTGCAGAGTTTACCGACTGGCGCAGTGCTCAAATCTGGGCAGGCGAAGATCCCTATATCGAAGCCGATGTTTACGCCAAAGTAACCGTCAAACCCTTTCGCAAGGTGCTGCCGTGACACTGGCCACCCGGCAACGGCTGGAACAGCTGCTGCAGCAACTCCATCCCGTACAGTTACAAATTACCGATGACAGTCATCTGCACGCGGGACACGCCGGTAATACCGGAGGCGGTCATTTTTCGGTATTTATTGTCAGTGAAGAATTTGAGGGATTATCACTGCTCAAGCGCCATCGTCTGGTGCATGACGCTGCAGCCGAATTACTACCTTCGGTTATTCATGCGCTGAGCATTCAGGCTAAAACCCCAGCCGAACTGGATTAGCCGACGCAATCGCTATGGATAGCAATAACAGTCAAAAGCAAGCCTTTCTGGCCCAGCTGGAACGGCAACGGCTACAAAAACCCTGCCAACGGGTCATCGACATGCGTGGCAAAGTGCCCGGTGAATGCCGACCTTATCAAGTTGGACAAATAACGCATTTTCTTGATGACCGCAGTTATTTAATTCTCAAACAACTACTGGAACGGGTCGGCGGTATTTATACCGTTGGCGTTTATGAAGCCTTGCTACAGACCGCGCGACAACATCAGCAACAACACCAGCCAGTCCCCGTCGAAGAAGACGGCATAACCCTGGCTCGTCTCGACCGCCCGGCAAGGCGTCAGACGCAACGTATCTTACTGACGCAGTCACAATTAAACATGCAGATCTGACCTATCACGCCACGACGCTGGATGTCAGCGATGATATTCGTCAGACCTGGCATAACTGGTTAAGCCAGCAAAGCCCGCTGAAAGTAAATAATGATGTGTTCAACTTGCTGCAAAACAGCCTGTTACGGTTATACAGCCAGCAAATACCCAGCTTGTTGTGCTGGATTGGCGAACGAGAGAACCCCATTGTTACCGCTCTGCACAACAGCCCGACCTTGTGATCAACTGTTTATGCCTATTACCAACTTGTTGTCTATGGTCAAACAACTGCTGGGGTATATTGAAGAAAAAGGGCTGTCGCGCGGTATTGCAGCCATTCACGCCGGCAAACTTATCGTTATCAGCGTCAATGACCGGGTGCGTTTAAATCAGCTGCAAGCAGATGATCCGGTATGGTATTTCAACCTGTCGCCCTTGCAGGTTAACAGCGTCATTTACCACTCCCATTACGATATTATTGCCCAGGTAGAGCCGCGTCGCCGATGCTTTTTCACGTGATATCAATAATTTAAAAAGCCTGCTGGAGCTGACTGATATTTCCGAATCTCTGCAACAGCTGGGCGTTGACAGTGGGCAATATCATTATGCAGATATCACCACGGCGAGCCATTTCCCCCTGCCACCAGTCAGCGCCTTGAAAGCCTTTATTCGCCGACAGCAAAGTCGTTATACCGTACACACGCCTGTTGCTTTGTTGCTCAATAGCCAAGAACACATTACCCAAACCAACGAAATCTCCATCGGTGGTCTGTCCTTATCGGTCAATGCCGACTTACCGGTTCGCACAGGGATGCGCGTTGCACTGCATTTTACCCGCTGGCAAGCGCAGCGGCCGTTATTGAACTTGCGCAGCGTTCCCTACGAAATCAAACAGATCCACAAGTTTGCCGGCCAAACTGAGTTAGGCTTGCAACGAATTGTCGCGCAATGTCCTTTGGCGGTGAATCAGTTTTTTGAAACAGCCATTACCAGCAATCAGCATGTGCTCCCCCGCCGGGAAGATGATTTGCTGCAAATGCAATACAGCCAGGTCTATCTGGATCTGCTTAGCCACACGCCAGTGGCGACTGCTTTGTTTTTAGGGCTTGATCAACGGAAAAAGCGTATGTTGCAAGCTGTTGCCGGTCATTCAACCTTTCTGGACAGGCTGGACAAGAAACTCTGGCAGGCGATTTCCACGGCCACGCCGCGTATTACCTTGATGCTGAAAAAAACAGCAACAGACACCCTGCAAACGCACGGCATGGGATTGTATTGTTATCGCGCACCGCACCAGCCCTGGCAGCTCGTTTGTGAGCACGAGTTGCAATCAGCAACCGCTAAAAACTATTGTTGCATCGACTATTTACAGCAGAAAGCCACTATATTTTTCATTGTCGCTTTATTAACTGTAAAACCGACTGGCTGCATGATGAACTAGACCTGGGTCGTCAGCTGAATGCCCTGCCCCTGCGAAGCGATAATGCACACCGGGTCAAGCATCTCCGGCAAACACTTTCCTCACTGTTTACAGTGGCCTATCTGACTGATATTACAGCGGTAATCCGGCAAAGTCTGATTGACTGAATTACGCAGCCACCATCATTTTATCGATCCAGACGGAACCGCTACGGATATTACTGCGTAAATCCACATCGTCTGCTACCGCCTGAATCCCCCGGAACATCTCGGATAATTGACCAGCAATGGTAAACTCATCAATTGCGTACTGAATTTCGCCATTTTCCACCCAAAAACCAGCGGCTCCCTGAGAATAGTCACCATTGACGATATTGACCCCCATTCCCATGGTTTCCGTCACGATCACGCCTCTGTCCATCGCTTTCAGCATTTCCCCAAAAGACAAGTCGTGACTGTCAACCGTCAGATTGTGAACACCACCCGCATTCGCTGTTGTTGTCATGTTCAGCCGACGTGCCGAGTAACTGTCAAGCACATAGCCCTGCAACACGCCGTCACGGATAATATCGCGACTATGTGTCGCAACACCTTCTGCATCAAAGGCAGAACTACCCAGCGCCTTTAATAAATGTGGCTGTTCGTGAATATGCATAAATGCCGGAAAAATCTGCTCGCCCAGCTTGTCCAGCAGAAAGCTGGATTTACGATATAACGCACTGCCTCGAATTCCTGCTACCAGTTGCCCAAACAGTGATGAAGCAATCTCGGCAGAAAAAACAACCGGATAATGACCCGTTGCAATTTCGCGACTATCAAGCCGTTTTAATGTTCGCTCAGCCGCTTTACGTCCCACCGATACAGCCGAAGCCAGATCCTGACTATCGCGAGCAACTTCATACCAGTAATCTCGTTGCATCCCTTGTTGATCCCGCGCAATCAGGGTACAGGACAGGCTGTGTCGGCTGGATTGGGTTACCCCCATAAAACCATGACTATTGGCATAAATACGCTGCCCTTCATGCGATGACACGCTGGCGCCTTCCGAATTACTGATCTGCGGGTCAAAATCCCGGCCAGCCTGTTCACATTCCATTGCCAGCGCAATCGCCTGTTCTGGCGAGACTGCCCACGGATAATACAACTGCAGATCGGGGAACGAGGTTGCCATTAATGCCGCATCAGCCAGACCGGCAAACTCATCTTCCTGAGTATGCCTGGCAATACTGCACGCCATAGCGACCGTTTCATAGATCGCCTCTGGTCGCAAATCAGAGGTACTGGCAGAGGCTTTGCTATGCCCTAAATAAACCGTAACACCGAGTCCGGTGTCTTTGTTGTGTTCCAGCGTTTCAATTTCCGCCTGACGCACATTGATCGATAGTCCCTGACTTTGACTTATGCCGACTTCGGCAGCTGTGGCACCCAGCTTTTGTGCAGCATCCAGCGCTTGCTGCGCTGCGGTTTCCAGTATTGATGCTTCAAGTTTACTCATATAATCAGGTTAACCTCTTTGATGTGCTGGTCCTGTTTTTGAAAGCCGCGCATTTCCAGTACGCCACGGGTATTCAGCGAAATAACCAGATACAGTGCCTGCGGATAGTCCACTGCTTCACCATCAATCACTGAGGGCAGCGCCGGGGCTTCCGGATGGGAATGGTAAATCGCAAACAGTTGCTGGTTACGCTCATTCATTTTTTCCAGCGCAGCCTGCCGCTCATCGACGTCCAATGCAAATAACACTCCCGCATCTGTTGCGATGCTGTCGATGGGATAGCACGTGCAACGCTGACCATGACGACCAATCATTCCGGATACTTCACGATTTGGCGACAATTGCGCCTGATGCAGCAGCTCATTCACCAAAGTTCGCGGTAAACGCACGGTTGTTGTTGCGGTCATTTAATTCTTCTCACTCTCATGGCATACCGGACAAGCCGGTGCCTGTTTTAGTTGTATTTCTCGAAGTTGCATCGTCAACGCGTCAATCACAATCAAGCGCCCGTTAAGCGATTTACCAGTATCAGCAAGCAGTTTAAGGGTTTCGATCGCCTGAATCGACCCCATCATGCCCAACAACGGCCCTATAACCCCGCTTTCAGCGCAACTTTGCTGGAGTTCACCCTCATTTTCATCGTATAAGCAACGATAACATGGTGCGTCAG
>CANRLD010000054.1 GCA_947631375.1 uncultured Methylophaga sp.
TTGAGGTCGCATCAATAATCTCGACTTTGCTGCGTAATTTAAATAATTGCAGTCGTTGTGCCAGAAAGGCACATTGTTTTTCCGGCAATACCAGCTGATAGCCATCATCAGACTGAATTAAGGTAAACAGCGCAAGCAAGCGTCCTTTGGGATTACACATCGCGTTAAGCTGGCTTTTTCCTGGAGCAAGCTGGGTGACATCATTGGTCAGCAGGTTTTGCAAGAAACTGCCAGCTTCATCTCCCTTAATGGTGATAACGCCGTAATCTGGAAGTGGAATCAGATAACGGCCTTTATCGGTGATATCCAGCAGCGGCGCCGATTGTTGCTGTTGCAAAAGAGGTTGATAGTCAGCGGTCATGAATTTACTCTACGAGAAAAAGGAGAATGTTTCGTTATTGTAACGAGTTTGGACTGATCACAGTAAAACGGGATGTCTGCAATGCCGGAAAAAGGATTTTCGCTACCATTACACCGTTCACGGTATTTGTTGAGCTACAGCATCTTATTACATGGCCTTGCCGGATTTGCTGTCATCAGCATCGCCATGCCAATGCCGGCAACACTATTGTTATTGATATTGCTGGTTATCGGCTTGTTGCGAAACAGTTATCTGCTGGGGTTTGTCGGCAATAATGGACGCTGTGTCACCATGCTATTACACAGAGGAAAAAACAGCTGGCAGCTGCAATTTGCGGATGGCACGCGCTCTGATTTACTGGAATTGAAATCTGTCTGGAGCACTCGGCTGGCGGTTATCATATCCTTTTATCATCCTGCTAAACGCCAACTGAGATTGCTGGTGGTTAACGATGCAGTAGACAGTAGCCGCTTCAGGCAGTTACGCGTCCAGCTCAGACTGGCATTTTTCCGGCAATAATGCTGTTGGTCGCGGCGTGCTCGGAAGGCTGCGGATAATCGAGAGTGTAATGCAGGCCGCGACTTTCCTTACGCTGTAGTGCTGACTCGATAATCAGTTCTGCGACATCCGCGAGATTGCGTAATTCCAGCAAATCATTACTGACATGATGCTGACTGTAAAAAGCATCAATTTCCTGTTGCAACAACTGTAGCCTCTGACGCGCCCGGTTCAAGCGTTCGGTACTGCGAACGATGCCTACGTAGTCCCACATAAAACGACGCAGTTCGTCCCAGTTATGACTGATGGCAACTGCTTCCTTGGCCGGGTGTACACGACTGTCGTCCCAGTGTGGAATATTGTCAGGTAAGGGGCGAAGAACACGTTGAGCAATATCTTTTGCGGCGGCATCGGCAAATACCAGGCATTCCAGTAAGGAATTACTGGCCATACGATTGGCACCGTGCAACCCGGTATGTGCGGTTTCACCAATCGCGTAGAGTCCCTCAATATCGGTTCGTCCACGTAGATCAGACATGATGCCGCCACAGGTATAGTGCGCGGCAGGGACGACCGGAATCGGCTCTTTTGTCATATCGACGCCAAACTCCAGACAGCGCTGATAAATCATCGGAAAATGCGCAGTGATAAATTGTTTGGATTGGTGGCTGATATCCAGATAAACGCAATCCTGACCGAGGCGTTTCATTTCATGATCAATTGCGCGCGCCACAATATCGCGCGGTGCCAATTCAGCCTGTGGATGAAAGGCGGGCATAAACTGTGTGCCATCGGCTAATGTCAGCTTGGCACCTTCACCGCGTAGCGCTTCCGATATCAGAAATGATTTGGCTTTCGGGTGATAAAGGCAGGTCGGATGAAACTGGATAAACTCCATATTGGCAATACGACAACCAGCCCGCCAGCCCATGGCAATACCATCACCTGTCGAAACATCAGGGTTGCTGGTATACAAATAGACTTTTCCTGCTCCGCCAGTTGCTAGAACGGTTACTGGGCCAAAAAAGTTTTGGGCTGATCGGCTTTTATATCCAGAACATAGCAGCCTAGACAGCGATTTTCTGCTTCATTAAAAAGCTTGCGGCTGGTAATCAGATCGATACCAATATGGAATGGAAACAACGAGATATTGGGGTGGGCTTTGGCTTTGTCGAGTAGGGTGGTTTCAACCGCACGGCCAGTTGCGTCTGCGGAATGAATAACGCGCCGATGGCTATGACCGCCTTCCTGGGTCAAGTGGTAAGATTCCGTGGTCATATCATCACGGGTAAAGGAAACGCCTTGATCAATCAGCCACTCAACACTCTGTTTGGCGTGTTCGACGGTAAAGCGCACAACCTCTTCATCACACAGGCCAGCACCGGCACGCAAAGTGTCATCAATATGAGATTGCAGGGAATCGGTTTCATCGAGAACGACAGAGATGCCGCCTTGCGCATATAATGATGCGCCTTCCTCAAGTTGGCTTTTCGATAAAACAGCGATACGGGCCTGATCAGCCATTTTCAAGGCCAGGGTCAGCCCCGCTGTGCCACTGCCAATAATGAGCAGATCATAATGATGAGTTGTGGTCATGGGTCCCATTACAGGTAGAATGCCAACAAATATTGTGCACTGATTGTGGAACAAAAATAAATGACATTGGTCAATCAAGCATTAAACAAAAATCGTCTCCGGCGCGTCGGAGTAGGCCGGATAACAAAATGAACGTCGATCAGGAATTAGTTCAGCGGGTGCAGGCGGGCGATAAAAAAGCCTTTGATCTGCTGGTAATGAAGTATCAACAGCGAATCATACATGTGATAACCGGATTTGTGCACGACCCAGTTGAAGCGATGGACGTCGCTCAGGAAGCCTTTATAAAAGCCTATCGCGCCTTACCAAACTTTCGCGGTGATAGCGCTTTCTACACCTGGTTATACCGAATTGCGATAAACACCTCTAAAAACCATCTTACGGCAAGCTCCCGCCGTCCGCCGTTAAGCGATGTGGATGCGATGGATGCAACAAATTATTACGATGCGCCGGAGCTTAAGGAATTTGAGACCCCTGAAAACAGTCTTATGCGTGTTGAGCTGGAAAATGCAATTCAAGAGGCGATTAATGCGTTGCCAGAAGATACGGCGACGGCCATCAAGTTACGTGAGTTTGAAGGTATGAGTTATGAAGAAATCGCCGAAGCGATGGACTGTCCGATTGGCACCGTACGATCACGCATCTTCAGAGCAAGGGAAGCTATCGATAAACAAGTTAAGTCAGTGATGGGGGAAGAGGAATAACATGGCAATTAATCATCTACAATTAGTGTCTGCATTGGTTGATGGCCAGCTGACAGCAAAAGAGTTGGATCAGGCGTTGATGCTCATCAACAGCGATGATGAAGCCCGTCAGGCATTTATACGTTATCAGCAAACCAGTGATATTTTGCATGGCTATACCCGTAACCTGCATCAGGACTCGACCAGTCTGCTGACGGGCGTTTCAGCAGCGCTTCGCGATGAACCAACCTATTCGAAAGCAACTACTGCCAAAGCAAAAGGCAAGATATTGGCCTTTCCCCAAACTATCTGGAAACAAGCAACAGGCCTGGCGATAGCGGCTTCTGTCGGCGCGTTAACGGTTATCGCTGTGGTGCAGCAACAAGCAGAGGTTGCTGCCATACCGGTAGCCAGTGCAGTGTCGTCAGCTGAGACTGCAACACTGGTCAGTCAAGGCACCCGCTGGACAGTGGGCGAACCGGAAGTAGAGGACCGACTCAATAACTATCTGGTTGATCACAATGAATATGCCGGCACAGCAGATGTATTCTCGTACGGTCGTGTCGTTTCATACGGTTCGGAGCGATAAAGATGCTCCATCGATTACGTCTTGGTATTGTCCTGCTGGCCTTTATAACTCCGGCAGTACAGGCGGCTGATACCGCTTCCATCGAGCTGTTGGAGCGCATGAGTCAGGCGGCAAAGCAGCTCAATTATGAAGGCGTATTTGCCTATCAAAGAGGTAACGCATTTCAATCAATACGTCTTTACCACCGTAATGATAACGGGACGGAATCAGAACGTCTGATCACCCTTAATGGTGCGGCGCGAGAGGTCATTCGAAACAACGATACTGTCACCTGTATCAGTCCTGAAGGCAAACAGGTCAATGTCAGCAGACGGCCATTAGGGCATGGCTTCCCCAGTGATCTGCCAAGACGTTTACGTTCAGCCACCCCTTTTTATGAGTTAACAATTGGCAAGGAAGCCCGGGTTGCCGGTAAATTGACGAAACGGCTGGAGATCAAGCCGATGGACAATTACCGTTATGGTTATCGTCTGTGGATGGATGAAGAAACGGACTTGTTACTCAAGTCAGAGCTGCTTGATGAACATAATAAGGTGCTGGAAACCTTTGAGTTTACTGATATTCATATCGGCATAGATATTCCTGATAGTGACCTGCAGGCCAAAATGTCTGGTAATGAAATGATCCTGCATCGTACTGAGCCAGGTGAAATGACTACCCGGGATTTGGTGGCGTTTTCGCACTGGAAAGCCAAATGGTTGCCGGAAGGTTTTTCGCTGATCGCCCATCAAAACCGGTTGCGAACCAATAGCCGCGCCCATGTTGAACAGCGTGTCTACAGTGATGGTCTGAGCTCGGTGTCTGTTTTTATTGAAAAAAAACATGCACAACACAATCACTTTGATGGCAGGTCGCACATGGGTGCCGTCAATGCGTTTGGACGCGTGATAAACGCACACTTTGTCACGGTGGTAGGCGAAGTGCCTGCGATTACCGTTGAAAAGATTGGCTCAGCCATTGAATATGCGGGACCGGGAGCTCCATGATTGAACAGCAGGCAAAAGTGCTCCACAGCAATGGTTCGACCATCTGGCTTGAAGCCGAGCGCCAATCGACCTGTGATAAATGTCAGGTAAAAAAAGGCTGTGGAACGGGCTTGCTAAGTAAACATGTTGGTCGGCGCTTTTCTACCATCGCGGTGGCAACAAATCACGATGTCAGGCCGGGCCAACAAGTGAAAGTGATGATTCCGGAAGAAGCATTGCTGCATGGCGCTTATATGATGTATTTGCTGCCGCTCCTGTTCATGTTTGCTGGCGCTGGATTGTGCCGGATGTTGCTGGCCAATGAGTTTGCAGAAATTATGGCTGGCCTGAGCGGTCTGATGATCGGTTTTTACTGGGTCGGAAGACGACTTAAAAACAAGAAAATTGCTATCGAAACTCAAATTGTAGAGGAAAGCTAATGACACAATATAGAACAACTGCCGCCATTATGATGATGTTGATGTGGTTGGCACTAAGTTCAGCCGTACAGGCGCGTGCGTTACCAGAATTTACCGAACTCGTGGCCGAAAATGGCGATGCAGTGGTCAATATCAGCACCAAAAGCAAGTCAAGTGAAGCAATGGCTTCTTCGCCATTCCCACCAGGGATGGAAATGCCTGAAGGAACACCATTTGATGATTTCTTCAGACGTTTTTTTGGCGACCCGTCACAACCGCGGGCACCACAGCCAAACTCACTGGGCTCCGGTTTTGTCTTGTCGACCGATGGCTTTATTCTCACCAACCATCACGTTATTAAAGATGCCGATGAAATCATTGTGCGCTTTAGTGATCGTACCGAGTTAGTCGCAGAGCTTTTGGGCAGTGATGAGCGCAGTGATGTTGCATTATTAAAAGTTGATGCGACTGGCATGGATCTGAAAGCGGTCAAACTGGGTGACTCTACTGATCTGAAAGTCGGCGAATGGGTGTTGGCTATTGGCTCGCCTTTCGGCTTTGATTATTCAGCCACGGCCGGTATTGTCAGCGCGTTAGGCCGTAGCTTGCCAAGCGACAGTTATGTGCCATTTATCCAGACAGATGTGGCGATTAATCCGGGTAACTCTGGTGGCCCGCTGTTTAATCTTGATGGTGAAGTGGTGGGGATCAACTCACAAATCTATAGCCGAACCGGTGGTTTCATGGGGGTTTCCTTTGCTATTCCGGTTGATGTGGTGATGAATGTTGTCGAGCAAATAAAAAGCCAAGGTTACGTCAGTCGTGGCTGGTTGGGTGTTGTTATCCAGGATGTTACCCGTGAACTGGCCGAGTCATTTGGACTGGATAAACCGCGTGGCGCATTAGTGTCAAGAGTGGTGGCGGGAAGCCCTGCTGAAAAGGCGGGCTTTGAAGCTGGAGACGTGATTCTCAAATTTGATAACCATACCGTAGATATGTCATCTGACTTACCGCCTATTGTTGGACGCACGGAGATTGGCAAAAAGTCGAAAGCAGAAATCATGCGTAACAATAAACAGATGACGCTGACCGTTGTTGTTGAAGAGTTGCCGGAAGATGATAATGTTGCTGCCGGAAAAACGCCTGCGACGGGACGTTTTCACGACAGCCGGCTGGCGATGGAAGTAGCCGATCTGTCTGCTGAGCAGCGTGCGGAGCTTGGCGCTAATCAAAATGGCGTAGTAGTCAGGAAAGTTGAGTCCGGTCCAGCATTGGAAGCGGGCATTGTGCCGGGCGATATTCTGCTCAGTATTAACAATGAAAAGGTTGTAGATGCCAAGCAGTTTATGGAGTTGGCAGAAAAATTACCGGTTAACAGGGCCATTCCGGTATTGGTGCAGCGTGTTGGTGCATCACAGTTTCTGGCATTAAAAATTCCGGAGTAAGACGGCGAGGTACAGATGCTGACAGATTAAAGTATTCTGCGCCTGACATAAAAGCAGCTGATGGATGTTCATCAGCTGCTTTTTTTTATCTGTCAGATATGGATTTGTTAAAACAAAATTTCCTAATTTACAGACTTCGCTTTATTATTAATGATAATTATTATCATTAAAGGGTGGGCGATTCTGTACGCTATGTCTGACAAAAATAAACTCCCGATTAACATCCTTATCATTGAAGACGATTTAGTCTTAAACCATCAATTAAAACAATTACTTGAAAAGCAGGGGTTTCTCATTACCCAGCAGTTTAATGGAGAGAAGGGGCTACTGACAGCAGCCAGTGGTCAGTTTGACTTAATCCTGCTTGACGTCAGTTTACCCGAGCGTGATGGCTATTCTGTATTAAACGTACTGCGACAAAGTCGCCAAACACCAGTGATTATTCTGACAGCGCATGGTGCTGAAGAAGAACGTATTCTGGGCTTTCGTAATGGTGCGGATGATTATTTACCAAAACCGTTTAACTTTACCGAATTGGTTTTGCGTATTGAGGCGATTCTGAGGCGGGCAGGGACAATTTGTCACCAACCGCAAGCTCTTTCTATTTTGCAACATGAAGGACTAAGGCTGGACAGACAGAAGCAGCAGGTCTTTTTTCACGAACAGGCAGTACAACTGACCCCGATCCAGTTCAAATTGCTGTGGACATTGATGCAGCATGCCAACCATCTTCTCAGTAAACCCCAGTTATATCGTCTGGTGATGGAGCGTGATTTCAGCCGTTATGATCGTAGTCTTGATATGCATATGAGCCGGGTCAGACGCAAATTAATTGATGTCGGTATGCCGGTTGACCGGTTACAAACAGTTCACGGTACTGGCTATATGCTGTTATGAAACGAAGATTATTCTGGAAGCTGTGTGCAACGATCACTATCGGTACGATCGTCTTGCTCTGGGTTATTCATCATTTGATTTTGCAGGCTGAACAGCACATGAGCTTTATTGATAAACATTATCAGCAGCAGTTACTTGGTTATGCAAAACATGCGGAACTGCTATACGAACAAGGTAAAGAAACAGAGCTGGAAAACTGGATCAAGACGATCCAGCAGCAGGAAAATACCTGGGTAGCGCTGATTAAATCACAGCTTACCCCATTGGCAGGCAGCGAGATGGATGAGCATTTCATCAATAATTTTGCTTTGGGCAGGGATATCAGCTGGAAGATCCATCTGTATTTTGTTGAAAATCCGATTATGGATATTACCTTTGCGGATGGGCACACCCATTTCCTGATCCGGTTGCCACAGCGTATGCGTCCGGGCAGTTATTGGACCTATACCAGTTTGTTATTACAAACGGTTCTGCCCATGTTATTGCTTGCGATATTAAGCATTGTGATTTACCGGCATGTTATGTCGCCATTAAGGCAGCTTGAAAAAGCTACCAAACAACTCAGTGAGGGAGATTATCAAGTAAGAGTGCGTGATGAGCTTGGTAAACGAAATGATGAAATTGCTGCTTTGGCAAGCACGTTTGACAGTATGGCAGAAAGAATCGGCACGCAGATTGAAACCCAGCGCCACCTGACCTCGGATTTATCGCATGAGCTGCGCACACCGCTGACACGTGTCGAGCTGGCATTAAGTATTGCGGAACATGGCGACCCGGATAATCACTCGTTACAACGCATTCGTTATGAATGTATCCAGATGCGGGAACTGGTGGAAGATACCCTGACACTCGCCTGGCTGGAAAATGAGCGTCCGGTATTACGTAATGAATCACTGGATTTGACCGATCTGATTGATAGCATCATTGATAACGCCCATTTTGAATTTCCTGAACGGGAGATTGATATCCAGCTACCAGAAACAGCCTGTCTGCATCAAAGTAGCGATCGTGCTTTAGGTCACGCCATTGAGAATGTTTTACGTAACGCCCTTTCGCATACGCCGATAGGTGGCACCGTTACAGTAACGCTGGAGCAGCACGTTGACCATTATCTGTTACGAATTGATGATCAAGGTGCTGGTGTACCGAAAGTACATCTGGAAGATATTTTTAAACCTTTTTTTCGACTGCATAGCCACCCGGGATCCAAAGACTATAAAGGTTTCGGGGTGGGGCTGGCGCTGGCAAAACGGCAGGTTGAAGCAACAGGGGGCAAGTTATGGGCGCAACTGCATCCAGGCAGCGGGTTGAGAATGATTATGCAGTTGCCCATCGTTACTCTGGGCTGACAGACGCCATATCCCGGCAAATGTAACAATTGTAAATTTGATTTTAATCTCGGTTCACACTGACTAATATGCGAATTTGTTTTATTTGATAATGATTATTATTCGCGAGGTTTGAGGTGAGTATAAAACGGAGTTTTATAAGTCGTCCGACAATTTTAACATTGGCAGTAGCATCCACTTTCTCCAGTCAGATTGCCTGGGCCGCTGAAGACAGTGTTGAGCTGGATGTTGTCAAAGTAACTGCTAATACAATTACCCCGGAAACGAATAGCGTAACAGCAGAACAGATTGAAAAGTTTCAGGCCAATGATTTGGCAGATCTGTTTCGCCATTCGCCGGAAGTAGCGGTGGGGGGAGGTGTACCTGTCGCTCAGAAGCTTTATATCCGAGGGATTGAAGATAAATTATTGAATGTTTCCATTGATGGAGCGACTCAGGCCGGTAATTTATACCATCATAACGGACGTATCAGTATCGAACCCGAGCTGCTTAAAAGAGCAGAAGTACAGGCGGGAGCCGGTTCAGCTTTAAATGGTCCCGGAGCGTTAGGCGGGGCGGTCAGGTTTATCACTAAAGATCCTACTGATATGCTGAAACCCGGTAAGGATTTCGGTGCGTTATTCAAGGCCGGATATTTCAGTAATACCGACAGTTTCAAAACCCATACCAGCTTGTTTGGCCGGGTGTCTGACAGTATCAGTGCCATGGTTTCCTACACCAAAGCCGATATAGATGATTATGAAGATGGCAATGGCGATGAGAGACTCGGCACCGGATCCGACCAGGATTTTATGTTTGCCAAAGTGGTGGGTGAAATTACCGATAGCCAGACGGTTCGGTTGAGTTATGAAAAACGCAGAGATGAGGGAGATCGTGCAGCCCGTCCGCAATGGATTGTTTCAGAAGGTTTCAATGACCTTTATCAAATGGATCTGGAGCGTGAAACCATCACATTGAACTATGATTTCAATCCGGCAGATAATCCGTGGGTCGATAGCAGACTGACCTTGTTTAACACTGAGTCTGAGTTATACCAGAATGGGCGGTTTGGACCTTATTACGGGTTTGTCGAGAGCAAGGGCATGGATTTGCGTAATACCAGTGTCATTGGTATGCACTCGGTGACCTATGGCTTTGATTATCGTGAAGATAAAACGCTTGCCGGTCCCGAGACCAATAAACGCCAGGCCGAAGAAAAAGGCCAGGTAAAAGGCGTTTACATTCAGGATGATATTCAGCTTACGGAAGCCTTGTTGTTAACGGCGGGTCTGCGTTACGACAAATATGAACTTGAGGATAACAATGGTCTTGAGCTGAATGAGAGCGAAGTCAGTCATAACATTGGATTGAATTTCAAAGTCACCGAAACAGTAAATGTTTTTGCCAGTTATGCAGAAGCGTTTAAAGGCCCGATGGCTCAGGATTCGTTCAAGCTGGACGGCTGGGTAAAGGATCCGAACCTTAAGCCAGAAGATGCTGATAATACTGAAGCAGGTATAGCCTATGATAATTCCCGATTATTTGCTTCGGCCAAGCTCTATAAAACCAATATTGGTGACTTGATTGCTGATCCTATTGGCAGACCAAACCTGTATGAAAATGTGGGTGATTTGGAATCCAAAGGTTATGTATTGGAAGCGGGGTATCGTTGGGATCAATTACTGGCAAG
>CANRLD010000055.1 GCA_947631375.1 uncultured Methylophaga sp.
CCGCCTTTCTGGCTCGGTGACCTCGGGATGAATTGTGTTTTTTTTACTCATCACGCACCTCTTGCATTGCTTTTAGGGGTGGTTGCTGCTGTCTGTCGAATCCGGAACGATTAGCGTTGCGTTAATAGACGGATGGATCCAGCACTTCAGGGTATATTCACCCGGCTCAGGGATTTGCCATTTCACGGAAACGCCGGGCGTTTGTACATAAAGCTTTTCATCAATGTTGATAATGTCGCCTGCAGCAGTAACGATATAAATACTGTGTGAAATATCGGACTGATTGGTGATCTCGATGGTGTCTCCGGGAGACGCAGTATAGGTTTCGAATTCAAATTCGTGATTGGAAATATTAATATGCTGTATTGCCGGTTGGTTCTCCGCTACGGCATAGCTTTGCGTCGCAAGGAGACAGCCAAGTAAGCTGAACATGACAAACAAGTACTGTTTCAGGCTACCTGGCAGTGGATAAAAATTTTTACTCATGTTTTCTACCATATTAATATTTATAGTCTTTCCCAATGTCAGACCAAATGATTCGCAGGTTTATTCGGGGAGCTCGGGAAAATCGATCTCCAGCACCGGGCCGGTGAGCGAGTTGATGAAAGCAATCAGATCATTACGTTCGCTGTCTGTCAGGTCAAAGGGCTGCATTTCCTTGGACAGACTGGCGCGTTGAATGCCTCCTTCCTCATAATGTCTGACAACTTCTTCTAAAGTCGTCATCGAACCATCATGCATAAACGGGCCGTTTTCCGGTAAATCCCGCAACGAAGGGGTTTTGAAGGCATGTTGCATAATGACTATCTGCGCAGGGACAAATGCGCCTTTACCCAGATCGGTACTGGCAAGACCGATGTCATGAAAGCTGTCATCAGTGAAGCGCCATGATGTATGGCAGGCAGCACATTGTGCTTTACTAGTAAATAAGTCGAAGCCGCGCTTTGCGCTATCGCTAAGCGCCGTTGTGTCACCTTCAACCCAGCGATCGAAAGGGGCGGTTTCAGACACCAGCGTTCGTTGAAAGCTGGCCAGCGCATCGCTGATACGTTGCTGGGTAATGGTTTCATCACCGAATGCTTTGGCAAACAGCGGGTAATATCCTTCGACATGTTGCAGGCGAGCAGTTAGCTCTGCCATGTCGTAATTCATCTCATGTTCAGTGGTAATGGGTAATACCGCCTGTGCTTCCAGTGAGCTGGCGCGACCATCCCACATCAATGCTGTGAGCCAGGCGCTGTTCAGTACAGTAGGCGTGCGGCGTGGATGACTGAGGTGTTCGGCACCCAGCGGAATCTTGCGGCCATCACTCCATCTATTATCAGGCGAATGGCAGGTGGCACAGGACATTTGTTGATTTCTGGAAAGTCTGGGGTCAAAAAACAGGGTTTTTCCGAGCGCCGCCTTTGCCACGGTGAGTGGGTTGGAAGACGGCGCCGGAATACCCTCTGGACGCTGGAAAGCCTCCAGTTCAGAAGCAGAAGAGACAGCAGTCTGACTTGCCAGGACAACTGCTAAAAACACAAACAGACTGCTGATTCTCATGCCTTACTACGCTCCCTGTTTTAGCTGGCTTTACCAACAACAGGAGAGATGGTGCAGTGATAGGTCATTGCATCGTTATCTGCACCAAAACACCAAACGATGTCGTTAGAGAACTCAGGACGGTAAACAGGCAGTTCACCTTCAGTATTCAGACAGTTACAACGACCACATGTCTGTTTACCACAGCAGTCGCGGTAGGCAATCAAGTAGGTTTGCTGATCGCCCGGGTTGTAACAGCTGGCAACCCATGAGCTTGGAGACAGTTCTGTTCCTGGCGGACAGGAGGTCAATGTACCACCACAGCAATCACAAAGGTTGCCGTCGATAGAACAGTGACGCCAGTAATCACAGGCCTGGGTATCCTGATCCTGAGGTTGGAAACCTTCCCTGCCCATGGTGCCCGTTGTGGTGGCATTGGCTTCTTTCATGCGTCCACGACGGTCAACTGGCAACAATGGCAGTAATCCGGCACCCACAATAAACCCACCGAGTTTGCCAATAAAGCCACGACGACCGGTTTTGCTGGCAGTGCTTCTGGCCAGCTTTTCGATAGTAGAGTCAAAACCTTTATTTTCTTTCATTTCTCTTCTCCGTTAGTTTTTATAACTATGTGATACATCATGGGTTAGTGGATATGGGTTTCTTTGCCAAGGCTTTCTGCAGGCGCGGTGGCACCTTTCATATAGCTTTGCAAAGAGGCATGGCCAAGACGCACAGTTTCGAACAGGCTTTCTACGTGTTCACGTGTATTGCACAGGCCTTTGGATTGAATAACACCATCCTGATCCAGCAGCACACCGTAAGGCACCTTGGAAACCTGGTAGCGCATACCAATTTCTGCTGATACCACATAGCGCTCGCCATTGAGAGGATGGTTTTTCAGGAACTCACGGTGTTCGGCTTGGGTGCCATCACTGACCAGAATCACGTCAGTACCTTCCGTTGCTGCCACTGAACGAATAATTGGCAGTAATTTGGCACAGACCGGGCAGGATGGGCCGACGAACATAATTAAGCTATTGCGTCCTGGTGTGATAGCACGACCGACCAGCAGTGGCTGTTCATCGATGGTGGTCACATTGAAGACTGGTGAGCGTTCACCGATGTCAGGGCCGTGATCAATCATCATGGCGCCTAATGGCGCAGAACGCTCATGTAACAGTCCGATTTGACGAATAACACCGAGCATTAGTGCAGCAAGCGCCAGAAATGCTCCCCAGAGTAGTACGTTTGATGCAATAAGAAATTCAAAAGTCATTTCATTTTTCCTTAAAGTTAGGTCTAAAGTTTGTTGCTACGTGTCGCTGGAAGTCCGACCATTACGTCAGTGGCCAGGTAAAGGATGGTCAACATGACAGCTGCCACCAGCCCCATTACCCACGACACAATTGAAATACTGGCCAGTTGTACCGGTACTAAGGCGGCGTAAAGGCTGACACCGGCCAGACTTAACGCTCTTAATACATGGAACATACCGATACGGCTGACACTGGTGGGACGTCGTACACAACCGCAGTCAATGTGTGTTCTACCGCGGCCCACATTGATAGCGATTGCCAGTGCAAACATGATGAACAGTCCGGCTGCAACCCAGGCTGCCAATTCGCGGACTGGCGTCATTTGCAGTGCTACAGCACACGCCAGCTCCACCCAGGGCAACAGTCTTGCAAACGGTGTCACCATGAAGGATGGCAACAAACGGTAGTTGGTCACGACACCCTGAAATTCATCAGGGTGCCGCAGCTTGGGAATAGCGGCTGCTGCCAGTACCAGCCCCAGAAACAGCGAGGCTAGTACAGCAACAGAAGCATCATTAATTACCCAGTTCATGATTTCCTCACTTATTCTGGTAAGTAAATCAGCACAGGCGCTCTGCCAAGCTCATCGACTTGACCCAACTCTTCGCCAGAAACAGCATCGAAGGTGTACAGCGTTTGTGCGCCAGGGGAAGAGGCGAACAGGTAAGGTTCAGCATCCTGACTGACGGCAATACCGTTGATTTCATGACCCATATCAATCCGGCGTAATTGCTCACCTGTTGTACCGTCAACAACAAACACATAACGGCTTGTCAGCTTATGTGTCCATTTTTCACGTTGATCTGCTAACAAGTAGATTTCGTTACGATCTTTATGGTAACCAACAGGTTGCCAGCCGCCTGGTGCCCATTTATCTGCTTTCTGTTCTGCTGTGAAAACGTCAAATGGTTCTAAAAACTCTGCACCTGACTCGCTTAGCTTGGCTTGGAAAATACGCCCTGCTGTACTCGGCCAGACAAGGTGTCCGGTTTTATTTGAGTAGTAGGGGTTATTAAACAGGAAGTCATTTTCGCCATGGAAGACCTTGGTGTTGGTCTGCTGTGTATTACCTTCATCGTCATAGCTCACTTCAAGCATAGAGCCGTCACGACAATGCATAAAGAACTTCTGATCCGGTACCGGGAACAGATGGTAACAGTCCGGAATCGGCATCATTTTGACAAAGGATTCTTTCTCCAGATCAACGAGACCGACTGCTGGTGAAGGAGAAAACTGTTGAAACAGAATGTGCCTGTCATCGGTACTCAGACTTGCCAGACGTTGGATAACTTGCGTCAAAAAGCGGCCTTCGGGAATATCAATATCGGCGATAGGCTTGTGCGTTTTAGCATCGATGATCTCGATGTAATCGTCCCGCGTGCCACGTGCAACACGTGAATACATGGTGCTGGCGATAGCCATGAACTTACCATTGTCGCCTAACATCATATGTGGCAACTTACCGGCATCTGTCATACCGAGCAGTTTGCTTTCATTACCATCAATCGTGTAATAGGTTGATGTCATGTGGAAGCCACCGGCGTCCAATACATAAACCCGCTTGGCATCGCTATCTGGCGCATCAAGGATAACGGGAGTATCCATCAGCTCCAGTGTGGCTTCTGTTCCTAGCTGCGTGGGCACAGCACCGCCTGCCAGGGCAAGGTGTGAACCGCCAGCCAGTACCGCTGCGAAAGTCAAGCTTGCCGCAAGACGCGTTTTATATTGTCCGTTTTTTAATGGACGTTGCTTTGTGGTCATATCTCTCCTCCAACCTTTATTGTTGATGATTTTGAGTGATTACTTTTCTTCTAAAACAAGATTCGTCCAGCTTTACAGAACCAGCAGCATTAATGTTGCTGAGCCAATGGAAAGCAGAAGGAATCCATCTATTTCAACAGCACGTTCCTGCCAGCGTGCTAACCACGCTTGAACCGACTGGTTACTGATTGGCAGAAAATTCACGGCAACTGGCAAGCAGCGTCCGATGTTGAATATGGCGATAACGGCAATTGCCGTTGCAACGTTGCCGCTGAGTAAGGCAACGCCGGTAACGATGTAAAGAATAGGTGTTTGCACATAGGTCAAATAATTCATGCCCAGTGCGTAACCATATAAAAGACCGATGGTCGATGAACGAAAACGAAAGCGTGCATCATGTGGTACTTGTGCACGACGTTGTGGGTAAGGCATTTTCAGAAAGCCAAGCTGGTGTGCACCATAGCCTAAAGCCAGTACCGCCATGCCAGCAGCCATGTAAGTGACAGGCAGTTCACTGAACAAAGCCCAGCCAACCAAACCTAACATGCCACCTAACATCAGCGCACCCAGGGCATAACCCAGGGCGTGCGTTAGAAAAGTGGGCGACCAGCGCATGACTGAGCCAAAAGAATATTTTCCAGCAGGCCGCAGCAAGCTGAGGCTTGAGTAGCCACAAGGTGACCAAGTAGATAAAAAGCCACCGATCAATGCGAGTACAATAAACATTGATTGCACGGCACCTAATCCTGCTCCCTGATTGTTTAGCAGGCTGCCGCCGGTGACACCGATCAGCACGGCCATTATCATGGTGGCCATCCGTGTTTTAGATGAACTCGATTCAGAAAAATCTATTGCATCAGGAACGGATGCAACTCTTGCATTGTTTTGGGATGGCTGATGGTATGTTTCAGCACCTAGATCCAGTCTCATTTTCTCCTCCTGTAGCCAATTAATGGCTTATCGTTGTTGTAAAAATTGCAACGACTTCACTATAGCGAGGCAAATCCGGGTGGCGTAGTAATAATCGGCATGAGGTCGAGAAGTTTTTCCCGATTAGTGGCAGTGTTGCCGATTCTTGCTATTCGGCAAGAAAAAAACAGGGGCAGGTGAGTGAGTGTTATGTTTGAGCGCATGGCAGCTGACGTCAGGCGGTTAAGGGTAGCAAAAGCCTGGCGCTGGTTACGCCATAAAACTAGCCAATTTGTTCTCTTTATGTTGTAGCAAGGGAAGAAATGCCTGAAATATGTAGCATCAAGGCTGAGTAACTGTACGGTGGTGTATTGCCCACTCCATCGTGATCTGATGGAGTGGGGATGCAGCTGAGACCGGATTCAGAATCAGGTGTCATTACATCGATTTAGAGATGCTGAACATAAAACGGCTATCTGCATACTTACTGCCGTAGAGATCTCTGGCGTCACTGTTGGTATTGGTGTAGTTCACATTAAAACCAAAACCGGCAAACTCTTTCGATAAGCCGATTTGGTAATCTGTGGCGCTGTCCGGGTTGTCTCTGCCAAAGACATCAGCATCATAATCATAATAGCCTACGCCCAGATTCAGGTTTATGTCGGCAGGCAGGGGGTAATCCATACCTATATTATAGTAAGTGCCGTTTTTACTGCTGCCAGATACGTCGCCCGAATGTGCGATGCCGAGAGAGAAATAATGGTAACTCAATGAACCATTGACTTCATTCCAGTCACCGCCATCGGTACCTGGATACATATAGCGCAGCACACTAATGTCATATCCAACGCCGCTGTTACCGAACTCGCCTGCAAACCCGGCGTATATATCCAATTCTAGGTGAGCATCATCATCACCGATCATAAAATCAACATTAGAGGCCCAGCTGCCAGCGTAAAATCCGCTGATATGAGCATAGTCAACACTGCCTGAAATCGCCGGCTTGTTATCGGTTTGAGAGTAGCCGCGCCATACGTAGTCACTGGATAATGTCACTGACGCACTTGTTGTGTGCCGACCATTTTCACTTTCCCAGGCCATAGCGCTTTCGGTGAGCAGCAGTATCGTTGTGCCGAGTAGAATAATTGGTTTTTTCATATGCGTCCCTTAACGTCCATTGAATTTGAGCTTGTTAAACTGGCGGTTAACCAGCTGCTTTTCGTTGTAAAAAACTGGCGATAGTTTTCTTGATATGTTCAAGAAAAGTGGTTTTGACTATACGGGGACAACAGCAGAACCAAATAGTAAATTTAGGCAACAAGTCATCCGTCGTTGGCGGCGGGAACGGTTCAACATCTGTATTGATTCATTCCAAAGCAACAGACAGTAAAAGACGGCTCAGTGTTAATAAATGTGAAGAAATGTTAATTTTTGCCAGAATTTGATCTGGCGCAATAATTACCGTTTTCTGCGTGGCAGGAATCGAATTTCTGGCAGTTGAAGTGATAAAAATAAAATTTTGCGAAAAATCAGGCGTATTATTCAGTCAGAACGCCATTAAAGATAAAAACCCTTTAGATAACGGGGGTATATTGCTAACCAAGATATAGAAAGGGTTTAGAGTGTTTTTAGGATGAGCCTTACTAAGGCCGGAAAAAGAGGGTGTTGCCGATTATTGCTATCCGTGGCTTTACTATTTGCCTAGAGTTGTGTCAATAGTCTGATATTCCAGAATGAGCTAGTTAGAACAAAATATGGAAGAAAGGACGCTTTTTCGATAAGGCACATTCATACCTTCAAGTGCCGGACCATGATGTCCACGAAGAAGTTACGTGAGGAGAGAGCACGATGAACTTTAAAGATGCGCTACTAAGTAACAGCTGCGCAGGCAAAGGCAAAATGCATTTGGTTGAGCGCACATCGCAAGATGTTTTAGAGCAAGCCGATGCTTTGCCATTTTGGTCGCAGGATTATACGCAGTTGGATAGAGGGGCCTTTTCAGGCTCTGTCACCAGTGTTACCGGCTTGAATATGCAGGTGTTTCGCGAAGGAATGAACCGCGCTGTCGATCAGATCGCCAGTGCGCCTGAGGAAACCTATGTTATAGGCATGCCTACGATTATTGAAGGAAATGCTTCATGGGGTGGAGAGCTGGTCAAGCCAGACGCATTAATAACACTGGACAAAAATGCAGAGCTACTGTTTCGCACTTCACACTTTTCAGAAATACTCGCCGCCGTTATTTCAGCCCAGGAACTTGAGGAATATGCAAGACAGGTTGAAGGCGTTGAGCTGCGTGCGATTATGGATAAAGTGAATCCTGTTGAAATTATTCCTGCCGAGGCCGCCCAAAAACTGCATCTGGCATTGAATAGTAGTACGAACTTTATTGCTAAAAGTGATGATAACGCCAATATTCAGCATTTATTACGTCATTTTGAAGACAATATGATGGATGCCTGTTTGCAGGCACTGATGCATGCAAGTGATTGTCAGGAGCGACATTATGATCAACGGATCCACCGTTATATTGTCAACCGGGTACGTGATTTAACCTTATCCAGTGATGGGGATTCGCTGACAATCGGCGAAATCTGCATCAATCTCTGTATTAGTCGTCGTACCTTAAATCATGCATTTACACGGGTGCTGGGAATAACGCCAGTTGAATACATGCGTAACTTGCGCCTTCATCGCATCAGAGCCGAGCTGCAGGCATCCCCCTATGAAACGACTATTGCTAATGTTGCCGCCAAATGGGGTTTTTGGCATATGAGTCTTTTTTCGCGTTACTACAGAGAGCTGTTTGGCGAGCGACCAAGCGAAACATTGCTGCATTCCAAAGAAAAATAACAGGTGATGCCGATGCATTATGCCGCCTGGCGGATAGTAAACCGGCTTAGATAATTCAACAAAATCATGGTAAGCACACTCTTACCAGAAATAGAGAGAGGTAGGGAAATGGGAGCATTTAGTATTTGGCATTGGCTGATTGTGCTGGTCGTTGTCGCGTTAGTTTTTGGTACCAAAAAGATTCGCAACGTTGGGGGTGATCTCGGCGGCGCGATAAAAGGCTTCAAGGACGCGCTTAATGAGGAGAAGACGACAACGGTGCTGCAGAGCGCTGAAGACCAACCACAGGTTATAAAAAATAACCTTCATCAGAAAGAAAATCAGTAAATAACCGCGGCGGCAACAAGCTTATGTTTAATATCGCGTTTCCTGAGTTAGTGGTGATCGGCGTAGTAGCCTTAATTGTGCTTGGGCCCGATAAGCTGCCAAAAGTAGCCCGGGCTGCTGGATTGATTTTTGGCCGTGTTCAGCGGTTCACCATGAATATAAAGTCTGAGCTCGATAAGGAATTACATACAGAGGATTTACAGCGATTAGAAACCGAGTTGCGAAATCATGATCTTGGGTTGAATGAAGAGCTGCGTCAGGGAATGAAGCCGGTTGCAGAGGTGATTCATCAAGACAGGGAGCCTGAAGGAGCTGCTTTACAATCAACTGACACAGCTGTTCCGCCAACGCCATCGTGGGAAAAAACTGATGATGTTGACGATCTGGAACCACTTAAAAGGAGTGTATCCAAGTGAGTACCGAGGATACTTTTGTGTCACATTTGATAGAGCTGCGTAACCGGTTATTACGAATTGTTATTGGCATTATTCTGGTTAGTCTGGCGTTATTTCCCTTTGCTAATGAGATTTATCAATTACTTGCCACACCGTTATTACAGAGCCTTCCAGAAGGAGGGCAGATGATCGCCACAGAAGTAACGACCCCATTTTTTGTGCCGATGAAAATGGTTTTCCTGGCGGCATTTCTGTTGTCGTCACCCTATACGCTTTATCAGATATGGGCGTTTATTGCGCCGGGGCTTTATGCAAAAGAGCGTCGGCTGGTAGCTCCACTGATTATTTCCAGTGTGTTTTTACTTTTGTGCGGAATGGCTTTCGCTTATTTTCTGGTGTTCCCGGCGGTATTTGGTTTTATCACCAGTACGGCGCCGGAAGGTGTCGCTGTGATGACAGACATCAGCAAATATCTGGACTTTGCTGTCAGCTTGTTCATTGCTTTCGGTTTGGCGTTTGAAACGCCAGTCGTCGTGATTTTACTGGTGAGGGCTGGTGTAGTGAGTGTGGAAGCGCTACGTAGCGCCAGATCTTACGTTATTGTTGGGGCTTTTGTGTTGGGCGCTATCGTTACCCCGCCGGATGTGATTTCCCAGTTTTTGCTGGCGATCCCTGTCTGGTTGCTTTATGAAGTGGGGATTTTGGCTGCCAGCATGATGCAGAATAAAGTTTCCTACTCGGCAGAAGAAAGCCAGTATTAAAAATAACGCTTATCACAGCTAGAATCGCAGGGGCCGGAAAGTAGCTGCTCCTTTGTCCAATAAACAACAGACAGTCATAAAAGCGTAAGCAAAGGCATTTACGATTGCTGAGTGATAATATCGATTGAGGGTAGTGACAATCCCTTGCCGAGGGGCTTGCTCCCGATGCCGCCTGCACAGAATAAATCGTGCTATTTAATGATTTATTGCTATACCCTGTGTGATACTTAATTGTGCAAAGAAGTGTGGTTGCACACGCTGTTGTTTTATCAGCGAAGGAGACGTTATGTATCAACTCAAAAAGTTGTTGCTTACGGGGCTTACCAACAGTTTATTGTTTGCTTGTAGTGATAAAGCAGATGATGAGAGCCAAACGACTAACGGGCAGATTGATAGCTTTATTACGACGGAGGTGACGAAATTCAGCTCGCCATGGGCAATGACTTTTTTACC
>CANRLD010000056.1 GCA_947631375.1 uncultured Methylophaga sp.
GAAACTGGAAGAGCGCCATGGCTTATTTATGAGCAAATGCGTCATGCTGAAGGGCTGACACCGTCATTAACCGGTGGTATGGCGTTATTTACATTGATTGGCTATGTCCTTGTTTATACGATGATATTCAGTGCCGGTGTGTTTTATCTGATGAGCGTGATTCGCGGCGGTCTGGAAACAGCCAATGACGAACAACAGAATGTTGGTAGTGACAATGAAAAAGCACAGCGTCCGATGTCCGCTGCCAATGCTCCTTTTGATGGAGGTTTGTGATGGATCAACCTTTTGATTTGGTGGTTATCTGGGCCGGTATTATCGGCTTTACGATAATGATGTATGTGTTGATGGATGGCTTTGATCTGGGGCAGGGCATTTTGTATCCGTTTGCGCCGGACGATCATGCCAGAGACATCATGATGAATTCAGTAGCGCCGATCTGGGATGGCAACGAAACGTGGCTGGTATTGGGAGGAACCGGTCTTCTTGCAGCGTTTCCATTGGTGTATTCGGTGCTGTTGCCCGCATTGTACATTGGTGTGTTTCTGATGCTGGCCGGACTGATTTTTCGTGGTGTGGCGTTTGAGTTTCGCTTCAAAGCCAATTCCACACGCTATATCTGGGACTGGGCGTTTGCCGGTGGTTCGTTTGTTGCCGCATTTGCCCAGGGCGCAGTTGTTGGCGCTTATGTACAGGGCTTTGAAACGAATAACCTGGTGTATGTTGGTGGCGCATTTGATTGGCTAACGCCTTTTAGCGTGGTGACTGGCTTTGGCCTGGTTGCAGGTTATGCCTTGTTGGGCAGCACCTGGTTGATTATGAAAACCGAGGGTGAGTTGCAGCAATGGGCCTACAAAATCACCCCTATTTTGCTGATTATCGTGCTGACCGTCTTTGCCTTGATCAGCGTTTATACGCCGTTTGTCGATCACGACGTATTGAACCGTTGGTTTAATGGCGTATCGATTATCTGGCTATTGCCGATATTGGCTTTATTGTGCGCCTTGTGGCTGTTTCGTGCGGTTAAAAAACAACAGGAAGGGCAGCCTTTTGTCGCGTCGATGGGACTGTTCCTGTTTACCTATCTGGGCTTGTTGGCTAGCAAATGGCCTTATATTGTGCCGCCGAACTATACCTTATGGGATGCCGCTTCGGCTTATGAGTCACAGCTGTTTCTGTTACTGGGCGCTTTATTTGTCATTCCGATTATTATCAGCTACCTCGCCTGGTCGTACTGGGTGTTTCGCGGCAAGGTAAAAGGCGGCTACCACTAGGCATGTCAGCTGAGGCATCTTTGACAGAAACTGCTTCAGCCAGCGGCGGACGCTTACTGATCAAACAGCTGGTATACCAGCAACAACGCCGCTTATGGTGCTCGGTTGTTATGGGATGCCTGGCAACGCTGGCGATGATTGTGCAGTGGTATGCACTGGCGCAACTGGTTTATAGCGTCATTATTCTGCAGCAACCGCTCGGCGAGCAAGTGGCCTTGATTATCGTCATGCTATTGGCGCTGGTTCTGCGTTCAATATTGATTAGAGCTCAAGAGCACTATGGTCAGCTCGCCAGTCTGCGGGCGCGGGAAACGTTGCGCAAACAGATTTTAGCTGACTGGCTACAGCTGGATGCCTTGCAGCATTCGCAGCGCTCTCCTGCGGTAGCAGCCAGCCAGTTGATCGAAGATGTTGAGGCAATGGACGGCTACTTTGCCAGATTCTGGCCGCAGCAGATGTTGGCGGTCTTTACCCCGCTGCTGATTATTATCGTGGTGGGGTATTACAACTGGCTGGCGGCGTTATTTTTGCTGGTAGCGGCACCTTTGATTCCGGTGTTTATGGTGTTGGTAGGGCTGGGGGCTGAAGGCGTTAATCAGCGCTTTTTTAAACAGCGGCAACGTCTGGCAGGGCATTTTCTGGATCGCGTTAAGCATCTAACCACGCTGAAACTGTTTGCGGCTGAAGCTGCTGCACTGGCAGAGGTGCAAACACGCAGCCAGGATTACCGACAAGTGGTGATGAAAACACTGAAACTGGCATTTTTATCCTCAGCGGTACTGGAGTTTTTTACCAGTGTAGCGATTGCCAGTATTGCCATCTACATTGGCTTTGCTTTGCTTGGGTCGATTAATTGGGGACCAGCGGCGAATATCACTTTACTGAGTGGTTTGTTTATTCTGTTGTTAGCGCCGGAGTTTTTTCAGCCGCTGAGAAATCTTTCCCAGTTTTATCATGATCGGGCGGCGGCACTGGCGGCTGCGACGCATATTGCCAGCGAACTGCATAATCAATCCAATAAGTTCGTCACACCGGAAAGAGTGCCGGAAGAAATGGGGAATAAGGCATTATCACGACTGGTTACACGCGATCTTGAAATTGGTTATGACGACAGCAATGTGATCCAGCGGCTGCTGGATCAGGACCTGGTAATGGGCCAATGTCTGGTGATTAGGGGGCCATCAGGTAGTGGTAAAACCACCTTTATGCATACCTTGGCAGGTTACTTGAAGCCCTTGTCCGGTCAGGTGCTATTAAATAATCGGCCAGTGGCTGACACAGCCATTCGCTATCTTCCGCAAAGGCCTTGGATCATCAATGGCAGCTGGCAAGAAAATCTGGCAGTGCTGGCGCCGCAGGCCACCACAGTCGAGATGCGACAAGCATTACATATCGTAGGTCTTTCTGGGTTAATGAGTAGTAGAAACAATGATTTAACTAGCAAACTTAATGAACATGGAGAAGGCCTTTCCGGTGGGCAGCTTCAGCGTCTGGCACTGGCGAGAGTCCTGCTGTCACCGGCTCAGCTTGTCTTATTGGATGAGCCGACAGCCAGCCTGGATGCCGAGAGCCGTCAATATGTCCTGACGGCGCTTGCAGCGTTAAAAGCCCGGTGTATTTTAGTGATTGCCAGCCATGATGGTGATGTTTTGGCATTGGCTGATCAGCAACTGCATTTTGATTCTTTCCGGGCCGGCTGATCAAGATGCGCTCTCCTGTATATACCCGTTCAGCACTGTATTTCTGGCTCAGAAAAGTGCTGGGAAAACAGAAAAAGCGCTTAGCGATTGGCTTTCTACTGGCTTTATTGACGGCTCTTTCCGCCATAGGGTTACTGGCGTTGTCTGGCTGGCTGATTACCGCCACAGCGATAAGCGGTTTGGTGATTATGGCCGGCGGCGGCATGATGCTGGAACTGTATCGGCCGGGAGGCGGCATTCGGCTTTTTGCCTTAAGCCGAACAGTAGGGCGTTATTTTGAGCGGTTGCATAATCACGATGTTGTTTTGAGTGCGATTGCCGGTTTTCGCAGCAGCTTGTTCTCCGGCTTGTTGGGGCTGTCGGTTCAGCAACTGCGAAATACCCAAGATGCTGAATGGTTGAGCCGGTTAACAGCTGATCTGGATAATCTGGACAGCCTGCTGCTGCGATTGTTGTTACCGCCGGTGGTCGCAATTTGCAGCGTGTTATTAATTGCGTTATTTATCAGTTTTTTCTCGCTAATACTGGGCTGGGTATCCGGTGTTATCACGCTGATGCTGGGTATAGCCTATTTCAGCTGGTTTACCCGTAAAACCTCGCAATTGAGCAGCCATTATGCCGGGCAAATAAATCAGGCACGGTTACTGACCATTGAACATTTGCAGGGACAACTCGAACTGCAGGCCGCGCATCTGCATCATGCTCATCAATCCCGATCGCGGCATTCACTTAGCCAGATCGGCATTCTCCAGTTTAAATTGAATCAACATATTGCCAATGCCCAGCTGATAGTAACTGTCTGCCATGGTTTGCTGGTGATCGGTGTCGCTATAGCTGCATTGGCAGCTTACCAGCATGGCGTATTTAGTGGCTCGGTTGCGGTGATGTTATTTCTGGCCGTGTTTGGTTTGGGCGAGCTACTGCAAAATCTGCCGTCTCAGCTAGGGCATTGGGGAAAAACCCGTTATGCAGCTGAACGCCTGCAGCCACTGGCCGAGCAACGCGCAACACAACAAATTGACATGTCGGCTGTTGAGCGCATAGCGATGATGTTGGCCGCGCACCCAAGAGTGTCCAGCAGTATCGATACAACCATTAGATTTGAATTGGTACCAGGGCAATGCCTGCTGATATCCGGGCGCTCCGGCAGCGGAAAATCGACTTTAGCCAACCTGTTGGCAACTCTGGAGATAGCAGACTTATCGAAAACGTCTTATCAGCTATTAAGCAATGATATGCCGGTACAGGCACAGCAAATCGCTTCATGGCATCGGCAGATAGCGTACTTAACGCAGCACAACAGCATTCTTGCCGCGAGCCTGTACAGCAATTTGACACTGGGGCTGGAAACCATCGACGAGCAACGGCTGTGGCAGGTGCTGACCCTGGTTGAGCTGGAGCAGTGGGCTAAACATTTGCCCAATGGTCTTCACAGCTGGCTGGGCAATACCGGCAGCCAACTCTCGGGTGGGCAGGCCAGACGAGTGTGTCTGGCACGGTTATTATTGAAAAAACCACGATTGATTTTGCTCGATGAACCGTTTAACGGTATTGACGCAGAGATGGCGGAGCGCATCTGGAAGCGTTTGTATCAGCATTGGAACGATCAGATTGTGATCGTATTGATGCACGAGCGGCCAGCATACTTTCCCGGGATCGATAACCAGCAGTTTTTTGAAATGAAGCTGGATGATGAATGGGATGAAGCTTATAACATTACGCAACAGAAACGCTTGCAGTGACGAAAACAAAAAAGCCCCATACAGGGGCTTATATGTTTTATATGGCGGAGGGTCAGGGATTCGAACCCTGGATGGTCGTGAAACCATGCCGGTTTTCAAGACCGGTGCATTCAACCGCTCTGCCAACCCTCCAAGGGGCGGCATATTACTAGGAATGGCGTGTCGTGACAACAGTGAAAACGAAATTTATCAAGTTATTGCCATTTAGAACTTATCACGTAGGATAATGTCGTAAGATACCTAATCTATTATCAATACCTTAAATGGGGAATGGAGAAAAAACTGATGAACTATAACAGTCAATCAACAGTTGCACGTTCGCGGCAATCTGCGCTACAGACCAACAAACTGCTGCGAAATACCTATGCATTGCTGGCGATGACGTTGGGCTTCAGTGCAGTCACTGCTGGCGTATCAATGGCCTTTAATTTGCCGCATCCCGGCATTATTATCACGTTAGTGGGTTACTTTGGTCTGCTATTTCTGACGGCAAAATTGCGCAACAGTGTATGGGGAATCGCCTCCGTATTTGCGCTGACTGGTTTTATGGGATTGACGCTCGGTCCAATCATTAATGCGTACATGGGATTGGCCAACGGCCCACAAATTGTTATGCAGGCATTGGGTGCTACCGGCATTGTGTTTTTGGCGTTGTCCGCTTACGCGATTAAATCTGAAAAAGATTTCAGCTTTATGGGCGGCTTCCTGTTTGTTGGTATTCTGGTGGCGTTTCTGGCGGGATTGGCGGCATTCTTCTTTAACATGCCTGGCTTGTCATTAGCGGTTTCGGCGATGTTTGTACTGTTAATGTCTGGCCTGATTCTGTATGAAACCAGCAACATCATCCACGGCGGTGAAACCAATTACATCATGGCAACAGTAACGCTGTATGTCAGCATCTACAATCTGTTTACCAGTTTGTTGCATTTGATCGCTGCGTTTTCTGGTAATGATTAAGTGACTCGTTTCACATTCATAACCATGAACAAGCCCCTGAAAAGGGGCTTGTTTGTTTTTGGCCTTTCGTCGAGGGCGGGATAAACAAGTAGAACGTTATGCCGGTTGACCAGTCCAGTAGACAGGGATTTGAAGTTTGCTGAAAACAGATGTTCGGCAGATTTTCAATAGATGCAGCCCGCTATGAATTTGATAAGCGTCTGAATTGGCGCATAATAAACACTATGACTGATAACTTTTCACAACTTATCGATCGATTTGGACGGCGTGTAACGTATGTGCGCATGTCGATCACTGATCGTTGTGATTTTCGCTGTGTGTATTGCATGGATGAAGAAATGCACTTTATGCCGCGCGAACGCTTGTTAACCCTGGAGGAAATCGTTTTTCTGCTGCGTGCATTTTGCGAGCTGGGTGTTGAAAAATTGCGTATCACTGGTGGTGAACCACTGGTGCGACGTAACGTGGACTGGCTGATTGAACAGGTTGGTGCATTAAAACGCAGCACAGCGCTTAAAGAACTGAACCTGACGACCAATGGTTCACAACTGCCAAAGTACGCTAAAAAGCTGGCTGCCGCTGGGATGGATCGGGTAAATATTAGCCTGGATTCATTAAAAAAAGACCGGTTTCGTGAATTAACACGTACTGGAGAATTAACCCAGGTATTGGCCGGAATTGGTGCAGCGAAACAAGCGGGTTTTAAACGGATAAAACTCAATACGGTAATCATGAAAGGCCGTAATGATGACGAGATTATTGATCTGGCCGAGTTTGCCATTGATAACGATCTGGATATTTCCTATATCGAAGAAATGCCGCTTGGTCATGTATCACATAGTCGAAGCGAGAGTTTTTGCAGCAGCGATTTTGTACTGGCAGCATTACAAAACAGATTTGATTTGCAAAGCAGTATTGTGAATACAGGTGGGCCTTCACGTTATTATCAAATCACTGGCAGTAGCAGCAAAATTGGTTTTATTTCACCACATAGCCACAACTTCTGTGACAGCTGTAACCGGGTTCGGGTCACGACAGAAGGGCGTTTGTTATTGTGCCTTGGTCAGGAACACTCAATGGATTTACGGGCGATAATTCGCCAGTATCCCGGCGATATCAATATGCTTAAACAAGCCATTATTGAGTCAATGAATATCAAGCCCAAAGGCCATGATTTTGATATTAAGGCCCAGCCGGTTATTTTCCGCCATATGAGCGTTACCGGTGGTTAGCTGTTAACGTTTTCAGGTACTGTAATTCTTATTTTAATATTTAAAATTATCTGATTAAGGTTAAAAGTTAAAGTTACTTCTCAAGACCTTTTGCAGCATCCCATAACCGATCAAGTTCGTCCAGACTGGCAGTTTCCAGTGATTTTCCTTGGGCTGCTATCTGCTTTTCAATATAAGCAAATCGGTGGAGAAATTTTGCATTCGCTTGTTCAATGGCACGTTCTGGGTCAACTTGTAGATGCCTTGCCAGATTGGTTATGGCGAAGAGTAAATCACCGATTTCTTCCTGTAATCGAGCTGTGTTGCCATCGACCAGCTCTGCGGCGACTTCATCGAGTTCCTCATGAATTTTGGCAAACACTCCATCAATTGTGGGCCAATCAAATCCTGTCTGTGCAGCAATCTGCTGCAAGGCTACAGCATAGCGTAGCGATGATTGGCTTTTATTTGCTGAGTCAAGCAGGGAAGTGTGGGCTGGCAACGTCATTAATCCGCTCGAGTAAATTTAATAATATGGCGACGATCCCGTTTACTGGGACGGCCTTTTTGATCACGAAATCCTAAAGGTTCATTTTTAATTTGTTCACGTAATAGCTCACGTTTACTCCGGCTTTCTGCCGTTTCCTGGTACAGCAGTTGTGCTTCACTGGCCGGGCGACGTTGTTTTTGTAAGCCTACTATTTTGATACTGTATTCATAGGGTGGCTGGCTGATAACCAGTTGGTCGCCGGGACGAATGCTTCGGCTGGGCTTTGCTCGATGACCGTTGGCGTGTACCTTGCCGCCATTGATTGCCTCAACGGCGAGGCTGCGGGTTTTATAAAACCGCGCAGCCCACAACCATTTATCCAGACGTTGATTGTCCTGATTATCTACTTCATCCCGTGCCATTAAGCCTTACCTTGCAACTGCAAGAGAATACTTTCGTTTTCCAGTGTCGAGGTGTCCTGAGTGATTTCCTCGCCTTTGGCAATGGCGCGTAGCAAACGACGCATGATTTTGCCCGAACGGGTTTTGGGCAGATTGTCGGCGTAACGAATGTCGTCCGGTTTAGCTATTGCGCCAATTTGTTTTGCTACCCAGGCGCGTAATTCGTTGGTCATTTCATCATCAATACCGTTTTCTGGACGCTCGGCTTTCAGAACGACATAGGCAAAGATAGATTCCCCTTTAATATCATGTGGTTTACCAACCACCGCGGCTTCTGCTACAGCAGGGTGCGCGGCCAAAGCAGACTCAATTTCCATTGTGCCCAGACGATGACCAGAGACGTTCAAGACATCATCTATACGGCCCATGATCCAGAAATACCCTTCTTCATCCCGTCGGGCACTGTCGCCGGCCAGATAATACTTGCCGTCAAAGTAAGGCCAGTAGGTATCTTTATAGCGCTGATCGTCTCCCCAAATAGTTTGAATCATTGCCGGCCAGGGTTTGCGGATAACCAGATAGCCACCCTGATTGGTTTCGATTTCTTGACCTTGTTCATCAACAACAGCGGCATCAATACCGGGTAAAGCCCGAGTGCAGGAGCCAGGTTTGGTGACGGTGACGGCCGGAACCGGGGCGATCATATGCGCGCCGGTTTCTGTTTGCCACCAGGTATCAACGATCGGGCAGCGCTCCTGACCGATAACTCGGTGATACCACATCCAGGCTTCCGGATTGATCGGTTCACCAACAGAGCCGAGTAGTCGTAAATGCGATAAATCATAACGCCGTGGAATATCATCACCAGCTTTCATCAAAGCGCGAATAGCCGTCGGTGCCGTATAGAAAATAGTGACGCCGTGGCGTGAACAAATATCCCAAAAACGACCGGCGTCAGGCACTGTAGGCACACCTTCATAGACAACCATGGTCGCTCCCGTGGCCAAGGGGCCATAGGTAACATAGGTATGACCAGTCACCCAGCCAACGTCGGCAGTACACCAGAACACGTCTTTTTCCTGGATATCAAATACCCAGCGCATCGTCGTGATGGCATTCAACAGATAACCTGCCGATGAATGCTGAATACCTTTGGGAGTTCCGGTAGAGCCAGAAGTGTAAAGTAAAAACAGCGGATCGCTGGCACGCATTGGCTCGGCTTTACAGTCTGTTGATTGGCCCTGCTCGGCATCATGCCACCAGATATCACGGCCTTGCTGCATCGTAATATCGTTACCGCAACGCTTGAATACAATAACGGTTTGGATGGTTTCACAACCATCACTTAAGGCCTGATCAGCGGTATTTTTTAACGGGATGGTTTTACCACCACGGTGTCCGCCATCCGCCGTTATCATTACTTTTGCCTGGGTATCTTCAATGCGATCCTTTAAAGCCCCCGCAGAAAAGCCACCAAAGACGACGGAATGGATTGCGCCAATCCGGGCGCAGGCTTGCATGGCAATGATGGCTTCGCTGATCATCGGCATATAAATAACGACCCGATCGCCTTTGGTAACTCCCTGCGCTTTGAGGGCGTTGGCAAAGACACACACTTTTTGGTGTAACTCGCGATAAGTAATGTGCTGTACATCGCCCGGTTCGCCTTCAAAGATGATTGCTGTTTTATCTGCGTTTTCTGCTAATTGTTTATCCAGACAGTTGTAGGAGACATTCATTTCTCCATCGACAAACCATTTATAAAAGGGCGCGTTACTGTCATCCAGCACTTTAGTGAACGGCTTTATCCAGTCAATTTCCTGTTTGGCGAGATCGCCCCAAAAAGCTTCATGGTCTTCAGCTGCCTTGGCATAAAGTGCATCAAGGTTTTTGGGGGTCAGGGTTGCTGTTTTATAAAAACTTTCACAGGGTGGAAACTGGCGGTTTTCCATGAGGGTGGATTGAATATTATTTTGAGCCATAAGTCTTTTACCTTGTTATTCTCTCTGTTTTTGAGTATAGCCCGCTATTTGCGTTAAATGTAGTCCAGCGCACACTAAAAACTCTCCCGAAAGCACAGTTGCTCAAGGGAGAGTGTTATCAGATCCGTGGAAGCGGTTTAGAAAAAGCCCAGCGGGCTGGTACTGTAGCTGATTAACAGGTTTTTGGTTTGCTGGTAGTGTTCCAGTACCATTTTATGGGTTTCACGACCCACTCCTGATTTTTTATAG
>CANRLD010000057.1 GCA_947631375.1 uncultured Methylophaga sp.
GATAGCCGATCTCGATGCCACTTCGAAACAGAAAACCACTTCCCAAATCCTGGCCATCGCCATCTTCATAGCCAACAATCGCCAATTGCGGAGTTAATACCCATCTTTCGCTGAGGTTAATATCATAGCGACCACCGGCGTGTGCCCAGTAGCCTCCATCAGTATTGGCGCTAATGCCAATTGCCGGAATAATATTGAAGAATGATTTCTGGGGTGCAAAACGATATTCAACCCCGAGCTCCAGGGCATTATCGCTGTCGAACACTTCAAAGCTACCGGCTGAAACAGCGATCTCTGGCGATTGCGCTTGTGCACTGGCGCAGCATAGTAATCCGATGAGTCCGATAATGCCTTGTTTTTTCATAGCTCTGTACCTTTACATAATTTAACATATCTAAATCATATCATTAGATACCATGTTTCATGCAGTTTGAGAAGTATTAGATACAAAAAAACCACCGAACAGGTGGTTTTTTGTGAGTTCGATAAAAACGCTGTATTAACGTTTTGAGAACTGTGGCTTTTTACGTGCTTTGTGCAGACCAATTTTCTTACGTTCAACAGCACGCGCGTCACGCGTAATAAAGCCAGCGCTACGTAAATCTTTTTTCAGCTCGTTGTTGTATTCAACCAACGCACGACTGATTCCATGACGAATCGCACCGGCCTGACCGTTGTTACCACCACCACGGACAGTGATTTTCAGGTCAACTTTATCCAGCATCTCAACCAGTTCAAGCGGTTGACGAACAACCATGCGTGATGTTTCGCGGCCGAAGTAATCTTCAAGGCTGCGCGTGTTGATGATTATGTTGCCGCTACCTGGCTTCATGAATACACGAGCGGTTGAGCTTTTGCGGCGGCCTGTAGCGTAGTAAGAATCTGCCATGACGATATCCGATTAAATTTCCAGCATTTTAGGTTGTTGAGCTACGTGTGGATGTTCAGAACCAGCATAAACTTTCAGTTTGCTGAACATTGCACGGCCCAGAGGATTTTTAGGCAACATGCCTTTTACTGCTGTCTGGATAACACGCTCTGGCGCTTTTTCCAGTTGTTTTTCCAGCGAGATAGATTTAATACCACCAACGTAACCAGTGTGGTGATAATAAATTTTATCTTTTAGTTTGTTACCGGAAACACGCAGTTTCTCAGCGTTTACCACAACGATGTAGTCGCCTGTATCAACGTGAGGAGTGTAAATAGCCTTGTGTTTGCCGCGCAGACGGCGAGCTATTTCTGTGGCCATACGACCCAGAGTTTTGCCATCAGCATCAATTACGAACCAGTCGCGACGAACTTCTGCTGGTTTTGCACTTAAGGTTTTCATTCCGCGGGGTGCTCCTGAAAATATACGCATTGCGGTCAAATAAAGAGAGAGAATGTTACGGATTCATCCCAAATATGTCAACTGCAATTAAGTAAACATAAGGATGAGTATGCCACCTAATACCAAACGGTAAATAACAAACGGCCACATGCCTATCCGTTCCAGTAGTTTCAGAAAGAAAAAGATGCAGAGATAAGCGCTGATTCCTGAAACAGCGGCACCGGTTGCCAGGGCCAGCCAGTTGGTTTGTTGTTCGGCTTCAATCAGTTTTAATGTTTCCAGACCGCCGGCTAGAAAAATAACCGGTATTGATAGCAAGAAAGAAAAACGTGCCGCCGCTTCACGAGTCAAGCCGAGCATTAAGCCAACCGTCAAGGTAATGCCTGAGCGTGAGGTGCCAGGAATAAGTGCGAGTGTCTGCGATAAACCGATAAGCAGGGTATCCCGCCAATTGATTTGTTGCTCATGACGATTACGTTTGCCGATCCAGTCAGCCCAGCCGAGAAGCAGGCCGAACAGAATTGTCGTAGCGGCGATGACCAGAGGACTGCGCAAAAATATTTCGACAAGATCGTTAAAAAGCAGACCGGCGAGACCAACAGGTACGGTTCCAAGAATGACCGCCCAGGCGAGTTTGCTTTCACCCACATTTTTTCGCTGCTGTAAAGAAGCGAGCCAGTCAATAACAAGGCGTTTTATGGTAGTACGAAAATACAGTATCACCGCGGCCAGTGTGCCAACATGCACCGCAACATCGAAGGCCAATCCTTGATCCTGCCAGCCGGCAATAATAGGCACCAAGATCAAATGAGCAGAACTGGAAATAGGTAAAAACTCTGTTAGCCCCTGTACAAGGGCGAGCACGATGATTTGTATAAATTCCATTGTAAAATCCGTGAAGTAGTGGGGGCTGATATAGGATTCGTCATAATGGACCCACTATAAATGGGTCTTATATTATCCGGCTTCGTGTTAAAATGGGCAGTTCAATAAAATACATTCTCAATTTGGAATTTAGCTGACCATTATGTCAACCCGTATAAGAGAAATCCCTTACAACTACACTTCCTTTTCAGATCGTGAAATTGTTATTCGCTATCTAGGAAAACCGATGTGGGAGATTTTGCAACAATTACGCGAGCAACGCAAAACTGGCCGCAGTGCAAAAATGCTGTTTGAAGTATTGGGTGATATGTGGGTTATTTCACGAAACCCTTATATTCAAGACGACTTGATCGAAAATCGTAAGCGTTGGGATTCGTTAAGTCATGCGTTGCATGATCGGCTGAATCAGATCCGTCAGCGCGCAACAGAAAATAATGATGCATTGGCGTTAGAGCTGGAAGCCGCAGCACGAAGCGCAGTAGAAAAGTTTGAGCGTGAACTTTTGGCGACAGCAGAACGGCGTAAAGCAGTGATGCGCCGCCTGAGTCGTGTGACCAAAAAACATAATATTTGTTTTGATGGCTTATCCCGGGTTTCGCACGTAACAGATGCGACGGACTGGCGTGTGGAATACCCGCTGGCAGTGATCAAGCCTGACAGCGAAGCAGAAATGGCAGCAATTATTGCGGCGAGTATTGAGCTGGGCTTAACTGTGATTCCACGGGGCGGTGGAACCGGATATACCGGTGGTGCAATTCCGTTAACCGCTGACAGTGTGGTTATCAATACCGAAAAACTGGAAGGTCTGGGGGCGGTCGTCTATCGCCAACTACCGGGCAGAAATGATGAGGTAGCAACCGTACGCGCAGAGGCCGGCGTGGTAACGCGCCGTGTTTCCAACCTGGCAGACAAGAATGGTCTGGTGTTTGCGGTTGATCCGACATCACAGGATGCTTCTACCATTGGCGGCAACGTGGCAATGAATGCCGGCGGTAAAAAAGCCGTTATGTGGGGAACAGCGCTGGATAATCTGGTTTCCTGGAGGATGGTGACACCGGATGCTACCTGGATGGAGGTCGAGCGTCTTAATCACAACATGGGCAAAATTCATGATATCGAGATGGCGACGTTTCGTATCAGCCGGTTTAAAGCTGACGGCAAAACCTTGCTGGGCCAGCCGGAGGAAATTGCTATCCCGGCCCAGCAGTTGCGTAAGCAAGGGTTGGGCAAAGACGTTACCAATAAATTTTTGGGTGGCTTGCCGGGGATCCAGAAAGAAGGTTGTGATGGGCTGATCACGTCAGCAGTGTTCGTATTGCACCGTATGCCGCAGTTTATTCGCACGGTTTGTCTGGAGTTTTTTGGTAATGATCTCAGTAAGGCCGTACCGGCGATTGTAGAGACCAAGGACTTTCTCGACAAAAATGACAAAATATTGCTGGCGGGGATGGAGCATCTGGATGAGCGCTATGTGAAAGCGGTGGACTACAGCACCAAGGCGCCACGTTCAGAGTTACCGAAAATGGTGTTGCTGATTGATATTGTCGGTGACGATGAGGATGCGGTTGCAGAAGCCAGTTCCGAAGTGGTGCGGTTATCGAATGCACGTGATGGCGAAGGTTTTATTGCGGTCAGCCCTGAGGCGCGTGCCCGGTTCTGGGCAGATCGTGCACGGACGGCGGCGATTGCCAAACACACGAATGCTTTCAAGATTAACGAAGACGTAGTTATTCCGTTGGATCGTTTGTCTGAATATAACAATGGTATTGAACGGATTAATATGATCCAGTCCACCCGTAATAAATTACGGATGGCGGATGCCGTATTCCAGTTTTTAAGCAACCAGCCGAAAGAGCTGAAACAGACAGTGAAAAAGCTGGATGACAGCGCTGAAAATGATGCGATTTTGCAATCCAAAATAGATACTGCTTGCAATCATCTGCAAGTAGTGCAAGCACGCTGGCAACAAGTGCTGGATAACCTTGATTCGCTGGCGTTTGAGCATAAGGAATTGTTTTCCGAAGACGTGATTGCGCTGCTGAAAGAGGATGACACCCTCTTTAATGTGTTACAGCGACGGGACTTGCGCATTTCTTACCGAAAAGAAGTTGAAAAACCGCTGAAAGAGTTATTTCAGGGGCAGGCGCTGGAAGCATTACGCAATAAGCTGGATCAAATTCATAAAGAGCTGCGTTCAGGCCGGTTGTTTGTCGCCACGCATATGCATGCCGGTGATGGTAACGTGCACACCAATATCCCGGTGAACTCTAACGATTATCAAATGATGCAGGAAGCTGAGTTAATCGTTGACGAGGTGATGAAACTGGCTGAAGCGCTGGGCGGCGTCATCTCCGGTGAGCATGGAATTGGTTTGACCAAGATGCAATATCTGGATAAAGCGACGATTGATGCTTTTGCCGGTTACAAGCAAAAAGTGGATCCGAATGGCCACTTTAATGCAGGAAAATTGCTGGCAGGCTCAGGACTGGAAAATGCTTATACGCCATCATTGCGTTTGGTGCAGCAGGAAGCCCTGATTTTGGAAGCCAGTGATTTGGGCGATATCAACAACGACATCAAGGATTGTCTGCGTTGCGGCAAGTGTAAACCGGAGTGTACGACGCATGTACCGCGCGCCAATTTATATTACTCGCCCCGCGATAAAATTCTGGGGACCGGGCTTATCATGGAAGCATTCCTCTATGAGGAACAAACTCGCCGCGGTATTTCAGTTCGTCACTTTGAAGAGATGAATGATATTGCGGATCACTGCACCGTGTGCCACCGCTGTTTAAACCCTTGCCCGGTGAATATTGATTTTGGTGATGTTTCAATAAAGCTGCGTTCAGTACTGAAAAAACAAGGTAAGCGACATCTGAATCTGGGCACCTGGTCCTCAATGGCGTATTTAAATGCCACCGATCCGTTGACCGTAAAAATCATGCATAAAACCATGATTCAAATGGGTTTCAAAGCCCAGCGTTTGGCGCATTCGGCAGCAAAATATCTGGGACTGTTGGCAAAAAGCAAGAAAAGCACACCTGCGCCGACCACGGGGAAAACCCCGATTCGTGAACAGGTTGTGCATTTTGTGAAAAAGCCCATGCCCGGAAATCTGCCGACACGAACAACGCGGAATATGCTGGGGCTGGAAGACACTGAAATGGTGCCCATTTTACGGGATCCGAAAAAAGTGACGGAAGCATCGGATGCGGTATTTTATTTTCCCGGCTGTGGCTCTGAGCGCTTGTTCAGTCAGGTAGGGTTGGCGACGCTGGCCATGTTGTATGAAGTGGGAGCAGAAACTATCCTGCCTCCGGGATACTTGTGTTGTGGTTATCCTCAGGCAGCGACCGGAGATGAGGATAAGGCTACGGCTATTTCTACCAGCAATCGGGTATTGTTCCATCGTGTGGCCAATACATTGAATTATATGGATATAAAAACCGTAATTGTGTCTTGCGGTACGTGTATGGATCAGCTGCTTAAATATGAGTTTGAAGCTATTTTCCCGGGCTGCCGTCTGTTAGATATCCATGAATATCTGATGGAAAAAGGGGTCAAAATGGAAGGCGTTGAAGGGGTGCAGTATCTGTATCACGAGCCATGTCATACACCGATGAAGACATATAAATCAACGGCAGTAGCAGGCAGTCTGCTTGGGCAGGATGTCACTCTGAATGATCGCTGCTGTGGTGAGGCGGGTTCGTTTGCGGTTGCACGGCCTGATATTGCGACTCAGGTTCGTTTTCGCAAGGAAGAAGAAATTCGTGCCGGTATCAAGGAGCTGACGGGTGAAGAGAACGTGGTGCAGGGGAATGTAAAAATGCTGACCTCATGCCCTGCCTGTCAACAAGGTTTGTCCCGCTACAATGAAGGAACCGGCATTGAGACCGACTATATTGTGGTCGAGGTGGCAAAACACGTATTGGGCGAACAATGGCATACCCAGTTCATTGATAACGTAAAAGCCGGCGGAATTGAGCGGGTGCTGCTCTAAACAGCAGAATGGCCCTGGGCAGATTTAAGTGTGTACTTGCTGCCCGGGGCCTAGTGTTTTACAGGAAGAGTGCCGATTCAGGATCAGGATTTAGGACGTAATGCTTCGCCATTAAAACTGACGCGATCCCAGCCATAACGCAGAAAGTTACGGATATTCTGATGATCGTCACCTTTGGGATTCAGTAAAACATCGCTCCGATAGTAGCGGCCAAAGCAGGCCAGAGTCTGGGATTCTCCCAACTCATGAAGGATGCCAAAAAACAGGATTTTGCATGATCCATTATTCTGCCCGGCATCATTATGCAGTTCACCATTATGGAAAGCCGTTGGCGTGAACTGATAGTGAGCATCAATGATGGCAATGGTATCTTCAAAATCAATTTCTGCAGGGTGTTGGGTCAGGGTGCTGAGAAAGCTGGCTAATGCCATAATTAAAAACTCCAAAATCAGATAAAACTGAGCGAGCAGCTACTGGCAGCACGCCTGTCGGTAAATCTTAGAAAGTCATTCAAAATGCAGAGCGTGCTACATGAGCATTATGAGCCGCTTATTGATCGTCATACTGTTTTGGCTCGGCCTCTTTCAATCTCAGTACACAGCCAATCATTATTGCAGCTAATCCCAGTAGCATCACTTGCAAATTTGTATTTCCCCATAACATGGTGATCGAAATACTAAAGGTAATGACAAGCATGGTCACGGCTTGCAGTTTTGTACGTCGACGTACCGTTTTAGTTTGATCCCATTGTTTTAGCGGCTTACCTATCCAGCGATTGTTCAATAGCATTTGGTGAAAGCGCGGCGAGGTTTCTGCAAAGCAGGCGACAGCCAGGATCATAAAGGGAGTGGTCGGCATGACCGGCAATACTGCGCCGATAAGGCCGAGGACAACAAAAAGCCAGCCACAGCTGAAGATAAAATAATGTTTAAGTTTTTTTTGCATAGAGTTAAAGATTATCGTCTGTCAGCGTGGATAGATCCAAATTGAATATGTTGGTATCAGGCGTTACATGATAGTGTCATTCACGGTAACAAATGATTATACGTGTTGAGCCATGGCGATGCGTTCTATGTTTCGGCTGGTAGCTAACATCTGCAATGGTGGTCAGCATTCTGGTTGATCTTATGGCACTATTTATCACATCTTGTTGCAAAATTGATGACGACTTAATTTGTTAAAGAGGGTGTATGGTGCGACATAGAAAACTATTTCAGCTACCGATTCGTACGGTAATTGTCGCAGGCCTGGTGCTTTCCGGTTTGCTGGCAGCTTTGGTTGTTATCAGCTTGCAACATCATCTTAATAGGCAGCACGCTGCCGATCTGATTATTTCCCGCTTTCAGCAAACCGTGAGCAGCACACAGGAATATCTGCAATCCATTGATACACGGGCCATTTCCGAGCTGACAGAGCTGGCAAAGTTACCGCGCTTACAGGAAAGCAGCCAAATCGACGAAGAAAACATTCAGCTGCTGAGTGCGGTAATGCAGCGAAATCAATTATTTCAAGCTGTTTATCTGGCGCAACCCAATGGTGACGTTGAACAGCTGGTTAATTTGCAGGCTAGCCCGATAATACGCCAACAATTACACGCCGAGGAGGCGGATTACTGGTTACGCATCCAGCTGTTTGAGGAAGCAGGACAACAGCAAAGACGGCTGGAATATTATGATCGTAACTTTAGGCTTCGCCATGTCTGGCAGCATGATATTGACCTGGATATCACCAGTCAGTCGTGGTTTGCTGATGCTTCGACCGATAAGCTTATTAAGCGCCAGTCCTATTTGTTGCCGGATACTCAGGTCTCGAATCAGACGTATTCCATCAGGCTGCCTGAAACTGGCTCGGTGCTGGCGATCACTGCTGAATTATTTTCGTTAAATACCTTTTTGCAAAGTCGCGATACGGCAACAGAAGCAGCGATATATTTTTATCCGCAAGAAGGGGAGGTGATTGCTTCCAACCAGCCGCAACAGTTGCCAGCAAAGCTGCCGGAAGCACCGCGATTAGCGCTTGATAATAATCAATTGGCGCTGATTGAAAGTCAGCCGGTATTGCGGATTGCCAGTGAAACGGTGTGGCCGCCTTTCAGTTTTACCAACTCGGGCGTGCCGACGGGTTATGCGGTGGATGTGCTGCATTACATTTCTCGAATGACCGGGCTGGAAATGCACTATGTTACCGGGGCCAACTGGCAGGAACTGGCGTCAAAGTTTGTTGATGGCCAGCTGGACATTATGCAGCCGGTTTTTTATTCGGAGTTTCGCAACTTTATGGGAGAGATCACCTCTGCCTTTGTTGAAGCGCCTTACGGGATTATCAGCAAGTCGAATCAGCCATTGACCACCATTAGCCAATTGAACGGAAAAACGGTGGCGATTCCCGAAGGCTGGTCACTAACCGGACGAATTCGGGCTGCTTTTCCAGAAATTAATATTATTGAGGTCGATACAACCCATGGTGTCTTTGCAGCGGTTATTAATGGCGAGGCTGATGCAGGGATGGATACAGCGATTACCTTACAATATCTTATCGACCATCGCTATCCCGAACAGGTGACGCTGCATCAGTCTGTTGACTTTTCACCGGCGCAACTGCCAGGGAACCTGCATTTTATGATTAATCGCCAGCGCAGCGGCATTGCCGATATTTTTAATCAGGCACTGGAGGAGTTGTCTGGCAGTCATCGGCAGGCGCTGGTCAACAAATGGTTTAATTTTGTCGACAATGCTTCCCGGGAGCCAGCGCTCGACTTGAAGCAGGTTCGAGAAGCCGGGTTAGCGCCAGAAGCATCCTTGCAACCGTTGACACTCGGCGATACAGAATATTTTGTTTATCACCAGCAGCTGGGGCTGGATGAAGGTGATCAGCAATTTCTCACGTTTATCACGCCGCAAAGCGCAGTGATGGCAACGGTATGGCAAAAAACTCAACATGCCATCTCGGTCGCGGTGTGGATATTACTGTTATTGTTGCCCGTCAGCTGGTTTTTTGCCTCCTGGATAGCATCGGCAATCCAAAGACTGCAACATAATCTTGGCCATGTGAGACAGCGCCGTTTTGCTGAGGTAGAGCCGCAGCCAAGCCATATTACAGAATGGCAGGCAATCAATACTGAGCTGCAGGCCATGTCACAATCCATTCAGCAGCACGATAAAACACACGCTGATTGGGTTGATGCTCTTATTACTGCGGTTGCCAAAGCGGTTGATGCGAAATCAAATTATCCTACAAGACACCATGTATTAGTGCCGGAGCTGACCATGTTGCTGGCCGATGCTGCCAGTGAATCCGCAGCGGAAGCTTTTCAGCAATTTCAACTGGAAGATGATGTGGCGCGCCGAGAATTACGGCTTGCTGCCTGGTTGCATGGTCTGGGGAAAATCACCACGCCGGAACATTTGGTGGATAAGCGCAGTAAGCTGGAAATGGTTTATAACCGGATCCATGAAATTCGTATGCGCTTTGAAGTGTTGTGGCGCGATGCTGAACTGAAATATTGGCAACAAAGCAGTCAGCAGCCGGAAAAACGAGCGATGTTTGAGCAGGCGCTGGAAGTCAAAAAGCTGCAGTTGCAAGACGATTTTGCTTTTGTTGCCCAGTGTAATCTTGGCAGCGAGTTTATGGATAAAAATGCCAACGCCCGACTGAAAAAGCTGGCTGCAATAACCTGGGAAAGACATTTTGACG
>CANRLD010000058.1 GCA_947631375.1 uncultured Methylophaga sp.
CGGCTGACCAGCAGAGACTTAGCTGGGTTGCTGGTAGCGCTGGGATATCAACCGACGGTTGAAGCAGAACAGGCCGAGATTACTGGCGATTTCAACTGGCCGGATGCGCCATTAAACCTGTCACTGGCCAGCTTGCAGGGACAGTTGGCTTTGCAGGTGAGCAATGGTCAGTTAGTGGATGTCAAACCGGGTGCTGCCGGACGTATTTTCGGCCTGCTGAGTTTTGCTGCGATCCCTCGCCGGTTATCACTGGATTTTAGTGACTTTTTTGGCAAGGGCCTCTCGTTTCGTAACATCAGTGGCGACTTTACTTTCGCCAATGGTTTGGCGGTGACGAATAATCTAACAATGCGCAGTGACAGCGCCAGTATTGAAGTGACCGGACCGATAAATATTGTCGATCGGACGTACCATCAAACGGTGCTGGTGACGCCTAATGTGTCATCCAGTCTGCCTCTTGCGGGCGCGGTTGCTGGTGGACCCGTCGGACTTGGGGTGGGAACCGCCATTTTCCTGATGGATCGGCTGGCCGGCAGAATTTTCGACCGGGATTTGGTGGATATGATCAGTTATCGTTACCGGCTTACAGGAACCTGGGATGAGCCGGAGTTCTCGCTGAATCGTCCAGATAACACCCCTTAGAATCTGCTAAAATTACTCTTTTTCGCGTAGCCCCAACAATCATGAGCAATTCTATATTTGAACAAGTGGAGCAGCAGTTATTGTTACCTGCTGATTTGCAGTCGCAGGACATTGAGAAAGTATTATCCAGTGCCATGCGCCCGGGCGTTGATTTTGCGGATTTATACTTCCAGCGCGCACAGGGTGAAAACTGGTTAATGGATGACGGCATCATTAAAGATGGTGGTTATCACCTGGAGCAAGGTGTGGGGATCCGTGCTTGCAGCGGTGAAAAAACCGGCTTCGCCTATTCCGATGATGTCAGCTTGAAATCATTATTGCAGGCAACAGATGCTGCCAGTGCGGTAGTCAAGCTGGGACAGCAAAAACAGATAGACAATCGCAAAGCGATCCAGCCTGCGACTTTTTATCGGGATATGGACCCCATTTCCGGGCTTGATACCCAAGCAAAACTGGCATTGCTGCGCGAAGCGGATGCCGTTGCGCGAGCGATGGACCCGCGCGTGAAACAGGTTACTGTCAGTTTGGCGGGTAGTTTCGAGCATATTCTGATTGCAGCGAGTGATGGCACTTATGCCGCGGATATTCGCCCATTAATACGGATGAACGTCAGTGTCATTGTTGAATCCAATGGGCGCCGTGAACGTGGTAGTGCCGGCGGTGGAAGACGTTTGGGATATCAATATTTTCTTGAAAATGAGTTAGCAACGGCTTTTGCTAAAGAGGCGGTACGTCAGGCATTAGTGAATCTGGACGCGATAGATGCCCCGGCAGGTTCAATGCCAGTGGTGCTGGCTTCCGGCTGGCCGGGAGTGCTGTTGCATGAAGCCGTAGGGCATGGTCTGGAAGGAGATTTTAATCGTCGTGGCACTTCGGCATTTTCTGGCCGAATCGGTGAACAAGTGGCTTCTCCGCTGTGCACCGTGGTCGATGACGGCACGCTGGCCGACCTACGTGGTTCATTATCAGTCGATGATGAAGGCACACCAACAGAAGTAACCACTTTGATCGAAAACGGTCAATTGACTGGTTATATGCAGGATAAATTAAACGCACGACTGATGGGGATGCGCAGCACCGGAAATGGACGACGGGAGTCTTATGCACACCTGCCAATGCCTCGGATGACGAATACCTACATGTTGCCCGGAGAGCATAGGGCTGAAGAGATTATTGCCTCGGTTAAAAAAGGTATTTATGCCGTCAATTTTGGCGGCGGACAGGTGGATATCACTTCCGGGAAATTTGTTTTTTCAAGCAGTGAAGCCTACTTAATTGAGAATGGAAAGATAACGCAGCCGGTAAAAGGCGCGACTTTAATCGGCAATGGTCCGGAAGTGATGAACCGGATCAGCATGGTAGCCGATGATTTGGCGCTGGATCCGGGGGTTGGTAATTGTGGAAAAGAAGGACAAAGTGTTCCAGTCGGAGTCGGTCAGCCAACATTGAAGATCGATATGCTCACAGTGGGAGGCACAGCCTGATGGGATCACAGCATAAAGCGGTTGCACTGATTTCCGGCGGACTGGACTCGATGCTGGCAGTGCGCGTCATGCAGGAACAGGGGATTGAAGTTGAGGGAATCAACTTTTTTACTGGTTTTTGTGTTGAAGGGCATACCCACGCCATTCGTAATCACGACAGAAATAAGCAAAAACGTAATAACGCGCTGTGGGTTGCCGAGCAGCTGGGTATAAAACTGCACATTATTGACGTTATCGAAGAATACAAGGATGTGTTACTGAATCCCAAGTATGGTTATGGCAGTAACATGAATCCTTGCCTGGACTGTAAAATATTTATGGTCAAAAAAGCCGTTGAGTGGGTAAAGCAACACCACATGAAGGGCTTTGATTTTATCATCACCGGTGAAGTCATTGGCCAACGTCCCAAGTCGCAGTTAAAACGTAACATGCCGGTTGTCGCTGCCGAGTCCGGGGCGGAAGATCTTCTGTTACGTCCGTTATGCGCAAAGAATTTACCGCCAACCAAACCGGAGCGTGAGGGCTGGGTAGAACGTGATAGGTTATATGATTTTCATGGACGTAACCGCAAGCCACAAATTGCGTTGGCACAGCAGTTTGGCTTTGAAGGCTATGCCATGCCAGCCGGTGGTTGTTGCTTTCTTACTGATGAAAATTACTCCAAGAAACTGGTGGATTTGTGGCAGTCAAAGAACAGTCGGGAGTATGAGTTAGATGACATCATGCTGCTGAAAGTTGGTAGGCACATCCGGCCGAAAGCCGGTTTCAAATTAATAATAGCGCGTGATGCTGGAGAGAGTAAGTTTCTTGAAGGCTATCGTAAACAGTTTATTAGCCTTTATGCCACCAGCCACAACGGACCCATGGCCATTATTGATGGGGAAATTGCACAGGAGGATTATCCCCTGGCAGCATCAATCGTCGCGCGGTACGGCCAGGGACGGGAGGCTGAAATGGTCGATGTGGAAATTACGCTGCCAGATGAATCGCCTCAGCAAGTGCAGGCAAAACCATTGCTGGCAGATTATGTGCCGCAGGAGTGGTTCGTATGAGGCAGGTCGAACTGGATGCGAGAAGACTGCTTTGCCCATTGCCGGTAATTAAAACGCAAAACAGGGTCGCAGAACTATCGGCGGGCGATATTATCAAGGTAATCTGCACTGATCCGGGAGCGATGAGTGATATTCCTGCTTGGGCGAGAATTCATGGTCATCAGTTTATCGGCGCAGTAGAGCAGGGCGATGACATTATTATTACAGTACGTGTTGGTCCAGAGCACCAAAATGGTGCGTAGTAATCGTTTGTTGCACCAGATAAATGCGTTGCAGGGGTAGCAATGCACTGAAATGATTGATTTACCGTAGCCATAAACTTGGCAAGGTTTGTGCTGATACTTGCGGGTAAGTTTTGCACCAGGGCGTACAGCTTTTTATTTTGGAGATTATAAATGTCAGTCGAAAATGTGCTTCAGATGATTCAAGATGAGGATGTAAAGTTCCTTGATTTTCGTTTTACCGACACCCGTGGTAAAGAACAGCACGTTTCTTACCCTGCACACGCAATTGATGAAGATACCTTTTCAGAAGGCGTGATGTTTGACGGTTCATCGGTGGCTGGGTGGAAAGGTATTAACGAATCAGACATGATTCTGATGCCGGATGCGGCGACGGCAGTTTTAGATCCTTTTATGGACGATACGACGTTAATTGTACGTTGTGACATTGTTGAACCTGCCACCATGCAGGGCTATGAACGCGACCCGCGCAGTGTTGCAAAACGTGCAGAAGCCTACCTTGAATCGACAGGGCTGGCAGATACTGCTTTTTTCGGGCCTGAGCCGGAATTCTTTATTCTTGACGATGTACGTTGGGGTAGTGATATCTCTGGTTCGTTTTATAAAGTCGATTCAGATGAGTCATCATGGAATACTGAAAAAGTATTCGCAGATGGTAATAAAGGCCACCGGCCAAGCGTAAAAGGCGGCTACTTTCCGGTGCCACCGGTTGATTCACTGCAAGATATCCGTTCTGCGATGTGTTTGACCATGGAAGAAATGGGATTGGTGACCGAAGTACATCACCATGAGGTAGCGACGGCTGGTCAGTGTGAAATTGGTACCAGATTTAACACCTTGGTGAAAAAAGCCGACGAAGTTCAGATCCTGAAATATGTTGTACACAATGTTGCGCATGCCTATGGCAAAACAGCAACGTTTATGCCCAAACCACTGGTGGGCGATAACGGCAGCGGGATGCATGTTCACCAGTCCTTATCAAAAGGAGGTGAAAATCTGTTTTCAGGGAACAAATATGGTGGCCTGTCAGAAACAGCATTATTTTATATCGGCGGTATTATCAAACATGCCCGCGCCTTGAACGCTTTTACCAATCCCGGCACCAATAGTTACAAGCGTCTGGTGCCAGGCTATGAAGCACCGGTTATGCTGGCGTATTCTGCACGTAACCGTAGTGCATCAATTCGTATTCCTTTTGTCAGTAATCCAAAGGCGCGTCGTATCGAGATTCGCTTCCCAGATCCATTAGCGAATCCTTATCTGGCATTCAGCGCAATGATGATGGCTGGTCTGGACGGTATTAAAAACAAGATCCACCCAGGCGATGCAATGGATAAGGATTTGTACGACTTGCCGGCAGAAGAAGCGGCAGAAATTCCAAAAGTGTGTCATGCATTGGATCAGGCTTTGGATGCACTCGACAATGACCGCGCCTTTTTAACTGAAGGTGGTGTGTTTACCGATGATATGATCGATGGCTACATCAAACTGAAAATGGAAGAGGTAACACGTTTGCGTATGGAAACGCATCCAGCCGAGTTTGATCTGTACTATAGTCTTTGATTTAGCGACTATCGTCACAAAACGCCTCCCTAGTGGAGGCGTTTTTGTCTGTATGTCTGTTGCAGATCGCACAGGCCTACCCTATATTCCCAGTATGAATACTATTCTTCTGATGGTGCTTGGCTTAGGACTCGCTAATGCGTCGGATATCTATCACTGGGTTGATCAAAACGGCAACCCTGTTTTTTCGGATCAACCGACTGAAGATGCCAAAAAGATTGAGTTGCAACAGCCGATGACCTATGCACCGATCCCCGTTCCTGAGTTAACCGGGCAAAGTATGGGCGAAGAGCAGCAAACAGAAGAGGTTGCCGACGCAGCACCAGAGTATCAATTATCCATTGTGTCGCCCGAAAATGATGCCGAAATACGCGCTAATAACGGCGAAGTGGTAGTAAATCTGCAGATCCAACCCGCGTTAATTGCCGAGCGTGGTGATTTGATTCAACTGTATCTTGATGATTTGCCGGCCGGTATGCCGCAGTCGCAATTGAGTTTTATGCTGGAAAATATTGATCGCGGTACGCATAAACTCGCTGCGTTTGTAGTTAATGCTTCCGGGGAGGTGGTTGCGCAAAGTGATCCGGTGAGTTTTCATCTATTACGTAGCAGTTTACTTCAGCCTGGTCGTCAGCCTGACACTGGACCTCGTCCAGGAGCACCGAGTATTCCTGGCCTTCCGACTATGCCAGGTTTTCCAACGCCACCAACGCCTTGAATATTTGCACCAAAATAGTGCTTATAATAGTTCGACGCAGTTGTTTTCAGTAATGCATAACAAACAGTAAATAATTTAAGATTAATAAATTCAATGGGATAGATTCTATCCAACTATTAATAGTTATACATGGAGTGTTTTTTGCTGATGATATGTTATGGACTTAAATAACAAGCTTATCAAGACAAACCAGATGTCCAGCGCGGATGTGCTGGAAAGTCTGACCACGGCAATTCTACTACTCGATGTTAATTTACGCGTTTGTTATATCAATACTGCCAGCGAAATCCTGTTGAAAGTCAGCCAGCGGCAGGCTGAAGACATTCCACTTCAAACATTGCTACCGGGTGAAACGCACCTGTTAACGTTAGTGCAGCGTGTTCTCAAGGATGGACAGGCATTAATCGAGCGGGAAGTAACCTTGTTTTTGCCAACAGCGGGCGAGATCGTCGTTGACTGTTCAATTAAAATACTGGAGCTGCCTAAATCGCATTTATTAATCGAATTGACACAACTGGATTATCAGCAGCGAGTAGGCAGCGATGAAAACTTTCATACACAACAACAAGTTGTTCGAGGTCTGGCGCATGAAATTAAAAATCCACTGGGAGGGTTGAGAGGCGCTGCGCAGCTGCTGGAGCGACAGCTTGAATCCGACGATCTCAAAGAGTACACGCGCATCATCATTAATGAAGCTGATCGGTTGCAAAACCTGATGACACGGATGCTGGGGCCTTACCAGCAGTCTGCAAAACAGGCGTTAAATATCCATCAAGTGTTACAGCGGGTTCGTCAGCTGGTGGATGCCGAAGTCGATGACAGACTGAAACTCATTGATGATTATGATCCCAGTATTCCAGAGCTTTATGCAGACTTTGATCAGCTGATACAGATATTTCTGAATATTGTGCGAAATGCTGTGCAAGCGCTGGGTGGGGTTGGCACTATCCGGCTGAGAACACGTATTGCTCGTAATCTGACGATTGAAAAGTGCTTTCATAAATTGAATGTGCTGATTGAAATTGAGGACGATGGACCAGGCATTCCCAAACAGTTACAGGATGGCTTGTTTTACCCGTTGGTAACGGGACGGGCTGATGGAACCGGACTAGGGCTTTATCTGGTACAAAATCTGGTTCAGCGTAACGGTGGCATGGTAAGTTGCAGCAGTGTCCCCGGGCAAACCACTTTTTCGATTGTTTTTCCTCTGGAGTTACGCCGTGAATGCTAAAGCAATAGCGTGGATTGTTGATGATGATCGATCAATTCGCTGGGTGTTACAAAAAGCGCTGGAAGCGGTGAATATGACGGTTAAGGCTTTTGAACGCGGCGATGAGGTACTGGCGCAACTAGCACAGGCTAAAGAGGCTGCGCCGGATGTGCTGGTGAGTGATATTCGCATGCCAGGCATTGATGGACTGGAACTGCTGGCAACTATCCAGCAACAGCAGCCGGATTTACCAGTGATTATCATGACAGCGTATTCCGATCTGGATAGCGCCGTTTCTGTATATGAAGGTGGTGCATTTGAATACCTTCCTAAACCTTTCGATGTTGATGACGCTGTAGATCTGGTTCAGCGTGCGATTAGTCACCATCGGCAGCAACATAGTGATCCCGCCGGTGAGCGGAGTATTGGCGGTGAAATTATTGGCGAAGCGCCGGCGATGCAAGAAGTGTTTCGCGCTATAGGCCGTTTGGCGCGATCTAATATCACCGTGCTGATCAATGGTGAGTCAGGCACTGGCAAAGAGCTGATAGCGCATGCGCTGCACAAACATAGTCCCCGTCGCCAGTCATCGTTTATCGCATTGAATATGGCCGCTATTCCCAAAGAGTTGCTGGAGTCTGAGTTATTTGGCCATGAAAAAGGCGCCTTTACCGGCGCACATATACAGCGGAAAGGACGTTTTGAACAAGCCGATGGCGGTACATTATTTCTGGATGAAATCGGCGATATGCCATTGGAACTGCAAACACGTTTACTACGTGTGCTCTCTGATGGCGAGTTTTTCCGCGTGGGAGGACATAGTGCAGTAAAAGCCGATGTACGAATCATCGCCGCCACCCATCAAAATCTGGAGCAGCGGGTTGAGCGAGGTGAATTTCGGGAAGATTTATTCCACCGGCTGAATGTTATTCGAATTCAGACACCTGCATTGCGAGAACGGCGTGAAGATATTCCAGCACTGATTGCTTACTTCATGAATAAGGCAGCCAGCGAATTAGCTGTGGGCGTAAAGCGCGTTTCTCCCGAGGTCGAGCGCTATCTGTCACTTTTACCCTGGCCGGGAAATGTCAGACAGCTGGAAAATACCTGCCGTTGGTTAACCGTGATGTCACCAGGTCAAATCGTAAATATGGATGACCTGCCACTGGATCTTTCTGCTGATAGCAGGCTGGAATCACTGCATAATGGCAGTGACTGGAAAGCATTGTTTCGCCAATGGGTTGCCAATAAAGCCTTGAGTGGTCAGGAAGGTTCGCTGGCGGATGTTATACCAACGGTTGAGCAGCTGCTGATGGAGGTCGCCTTAGAAAAAACGGCGGGTAAACGACATGAAGCAGCGAAATTACTGGGCTGGGGACGCAATACCCTGACCCGGAAGCTGAAAGAGAATTAATATTTAGCCTTGCGGTTAACTGCTTTGCCGTGTATAGTAGTTGTCTTAGTCAGGTGCGGGGTGGAGCAGCCTGGTAGCTCGTCGGGCTCATAACCCGAAGGTCGTTGGTTCAAATCCAGCCCCCGCTACCAATAACAGTTTTAAGACAGGGCCCCAGTTTGGGGTTTTTGTTTTTGTGGAGTTAAAATTGGGCCGATGGCCCTTTTTTTTTATTTGCTTGCCTATGGCCGTATCTGATCAAATTGAAAAATTAATCGAAGCCCCGATTGAGTCTCTCGGCTACCAGCTGGTAGGCGTGGAGTACTTGCCGGGTGGACAAAATCCACTCCTTCGAATCTATATTGATGCCGAGCAAGGCATCGGTATCGAAGACTGTGAGCGCGTCAGCCTTCAGGTCAGTGGTATTCTCGATGTTGAAGATCCCATCAAAAAAGCCTATTCACTTGAAATCTCGTCGCCCGGGTTTGATCGACCACTTTTCAAAGAGGCAGACTTCATCCGCTTTACGGGGTCTCCTGCAAAAGTAACCACCAAATTACCGGTGAATGGTCGCCGAAATTTTTCCGGAGTGCTCCAGGGCTTTGAAAATGGCGAGATATTAATAGAAGTGGATGGCGAAGTTTACGCTTTACCATTGACGAAGTTGGCTAAAGCACGACTGATTGCCTGAAAAAAGCGTATTATTTGCTGTTAATAAAAAATTTGGTACTGGATTAGTTGCTTGCATCGATCCTCTGGGGGCGTGATGAATAATAAAGAAATTTTGCTGGTCGTTGATGCCATGTCTAATGAAAAAGGCGTAGGCAAAGAAGTTATTTTTCAAGCGATTGAAGCGGCGTTGGCGATGGCTACCCGCAAGCGTTATGAAATGGAAATCGATGCGCATGTGGTGATCGATCGGGCAACAGGCAATTATGAAACTTTCCGTCAATGGTTGATCGTTGATGACAACGATGACGAAGCATTCGAGTCTGCAGAAACACATATCAGATTAGCTGACGCGACTGAAAGGCAGGCAGATGCCGCAGTTGGAGAATATATTCGTGAACCGATGGAATCTGTCGAGTTTGGCCGAATTGCAGCACAGACAGCAAAACAGGTAATAGTGCAGAAGGTTCGGGAAGCCGAACGCGCTCAAGTCGTTGATATGTACCGGGAAAAGCTCGGCCAGATGGTGCACGGTACGGTTAAGCGGGTCGAGCGTGGTAATGTCACACTGGATTTAGGTGGTAATGCCGAAGCGTTATTGCCACGTGAAGAAATGATTCCTCGGGAAAACTTTCGCAGCGGCGACAGGATCCGTGGTTACTTAAAAGAAATCCGTTCCGAGGCGCGCGGTCCGCAACTTATTATTAGCCGGGTGGCTCCCGAGCTATTGATAGAACTATTC